>NZ_AKIX01000070.1:0-10374 GCF_000282075.1 Brevibacillus sp. BC25 | reverse complement strand
CAATTAAACAAAACACGTTTTATTGAAAAATGTTGACATCCTATTAGCTGGTTTAGCGCAGATCGGCTGCCGATCTATACCGGCAGCCGCGTTTTCGTTATTTATTAAGCTATCGTTCCCGTTAATGCAGCCAATGCTTCTATTTCTTTTTGATAGGCATCCATATTTCGCTTTTAAAATTTGGCGATGTGATATCTTTGTGCTCATTCCAAAGAATTTCAGGCCCTTTACTTAGCTCATATCCCGATGACGGAAACCATTCCGAATATATTCGCCCCCAGATCTCTTGTAGCGCACTCGGAAAAGAGCCGACGACTGTGAATACAGCCCACGTAGAGGCCGTCACTTCCAGCTGATCTAAACCATTCCATGCGTCTTTCGTAGTGGCAACGCCAATATAATGATCGAACTCTCCCTTTTCCTCCATACGCCCTTCAGAGAAATTTGTAGAGGCGCTTATAAACCCTGAAGGCTCAACATCAGAAAATCTCTTCATCTCATCAATCATTTCCGGCGTCAACCCTTCATACATCGATGCAATCTCCGGATTGACCCCTTGGAAAATGATTGGTACCCGTTTTTTTATCCCCACGATGTGAAAAGATTCTTTGTTTTCAATACGGTAAATCATTTCATTTCCTCCTTTGATAGTCAGCTGAAACACCATCCGAGGGAAAGCCTTAAGGGAATGTCCATGGACCCGAGCTTCCGAAGGGCTAACCCCATGCATGCTATGGAAAGCCCTAGAAAAGGAATCAGGCGAATTATATCCATATTTCAGAGCGGCATCGATAATTTTGATATCACTTTGTGAAAGCTCGAGTGCTGCCAAAGTTAGACGTCGACGACGGATGTATTCCGACAGAGTAATGCCTGCTAGGAATGAGAACATGCGAGTAAAATGGTATTCCGAACAGCAGGCTATTTTCACAACCTCCTGATAATCAACAGGATTTGTCAGGTTCTCCTCAA
Organism: Brevibacillus sp. BC25; assembly: GCF_000282075.1. Classification (NCBI taxonomy): domain Bacteria; kingdom Bacillati; phylum Bacillota; class Bacilli; order Caryophanales; family Paenibacillaceae; genus Brevibacillus; species Brevibacillus sp. BC25. The sequence continues at coordinate 9,402 of NZ_AKIX01000070.1, read as the reverse complement.
TATAGTTTAAAGCTTTGTTCAGTTGTGCCAGCATATTCATGACGTAGCCTCCCCTCGTTAATCAAAGGATAGCAGAGATGGTTTTTACCTTCCCGACTTTTTCTGCACGATTTTGTAGGGTTTTTCATGTTTCGATGAACAGAGACTCGATATGAGGGATTACCATTCTTTTTTCAGCTATTCTGCTCGTTAGCTTAATGCCCCATCGTCAGTCTAATACTATATTTTCCCAGTCTAAAACATTGAGTACTAACAATTATTTAGAAAGCTCAAAAAAACCTGTTATGACAACCATTTGTCATAACAGGTTTCAGATGTCATTTGTCACTTTTACTTATAATCAGGTGATAAACTTAAATATAAGAAGTGACAACATTAATTATTAACTGAACTTATATTTTTACTGCCAACTTTATTTCGTTTAAAACATAACTTTATTGTTAGAAGTTATCTTGGAGCAAAAGTTTATTGCTTAGAACAATACTTTATTGTAATGAATAAGGATGTTCTTATTCCCTTCAACCTACTCAACCGTCACACTCTTCGCCAAGTTACGTGGTTTATCCACATCAAGGCCGCGAGCGACAGAAGCGTAGTAAGCAAGCAATTGCAATGGAATGACGGTCAGAATCGGTGTGAGCATTGGCAGAGTGGCTGGCATGTAAATGACCTCATCCACACTCTTCGCCAGGTCGTGGTTGCCCTCAGTCGCAAAGCCCAGTACATGAGCGCCGCGAGCTTTTACTTCCACGATGTTGCTTACCGTTTTTTCGTAGATGTCTGGTTGCGTAGCCAAAGCTACAACTGGAACATTATCTTCAATCAGCGCAAGTGTACCGTGCTTCAGCTCACCAGCTGGATACGCCTCGGAGTGAATGTAGGAGATTTCCTTCAGCTTCAGAGAGCCTTCCAGCGATACTGCATAGTCGAGGCTGCGGCCGATGAAGAACAGGCTGCTTACCTCTTTTGTGCCCTCTGCAAAGCGACGAATCTGATCATCGTCATTCAGCATGGAAGCGATTTTGCCAGGGATTTCGCTCAGGTGATCAACGACTTCCGCAACCTCAACAGCCGCCATGGTGCCTTTTACTTGAGCCAAATACAGGCTGAACAAGTACAGGGCAACGACTTGGGAGGTGTATGCTTTCGTAGATGCGACCGCTACTTCCGGACCAGCCCACGTAAAGATCACTTCGTCAGCTTCACGAGCTACAGAGCTGCCTACCACGTTGGTGATAGCCAACACCTTCACGTTGCTCTTCTTCGCCTCACGCAGTGCAGCCAGCGTGTCTGCTGTCTCACCAGATTGGCTGATGACGATCATCAGTGTCTTGTCTGTGTAGATCGGATCACGGTAACGGAACTCGGAAGCGACTGCTACCTCTACAGGTACGCGAGTCCATTTTTCGATAACATCCTTACCGACTAGACCTGCGTGCATGGAAGTACCGCATGCCACGATGTAGATGCGATCGTATGTCGCCAGTTCCGCATCGCTCATTTTCAGCTCAGGCAAAATCACTCGCTTGTTGTCCTCGTCAATGCGGGCACCCATGGTATCGCGAACAGCTTGAGGCTGCTCATGCATTTCCTTGAGCATAAAAGAATCGTATCCGCCTTTTTCCGCTTGTACCAGATCCCACTCGACATGGAACAGTTCCCGCTCGATTTTCTCTCCGGTCTCTGCGTTCATCAGTTCCACACCATCGCGAGTCAACACAGCCATTTCGCCTTCGTTCAAAATGTACACGTCACGTGTATGCTCCAAAATAGCCGGGATATCCGAACCGATAAAGCTCTCACCTTGACCCACACCAACTACCAACGGGCTAGCCAAGCGAATCGCTACCAGCTTATCTGGCTCGTGCTCCGTCATGATTCCCAATGCATAGGCACCACGCATGCGCTGCACAGCACGACGCGCTGTAGAAACGATATCGCCATCGTACATGTCCGCGAGCAAGTGAGCGATAACCTCGGTATCTGTCTCAGAAGTGAACGTGTAGCCCTTTGCCAGCAGCTCTTCTTTCAATGGCAGGAAGTTCTCGATAATCCCGTTGTGAACGACTGCAAAAGCCGATTTCTCGTCTGTATGTGGGTGGGAGTTCTCGTCAGACGGTTTTCCGTGTGTCGCCCAACGTGTATGCCCGATTCCCATAGAACCAGTCAATGGATTCGACTCCAAACGGCCTTCCAGAACTGCCAAACGCCCCTGAGCTTTTGAGTACTCCAATCCGTTTGCATTCACGACAGCGACCCCTGCTGAATCATAGCCGCGATACTCCAGCTTGCGAAGTCCTCCGATCACGATGTCTTGCGCTTGTTTATTTCCAATATATCCAACGATTCCGCACATAAATGTATGGTCCCCTTCCAAATTGGCGAGGGACTTCCACCCGAACAATGGTACGGGGGTGAGTCCCCCGCCATTCCATGTTTTTTATATGATCATACTGTTTCATCTATTTCGGCAATGGCAAAAAACGTATCACACACAAGGTTTTGTCCATCAGATCACCCTGATGTTTTGTCCCTGAGCTCTGCGGCAGTGATACTGCTGCCGGGAGGTATCCGCCGAATCCTTCGATAAACCTCCACCTCGTCCACTGGGCTCCATGTCGGGCAGCCTCAGTGCTGGCGCTTTTCAATGGTATGCATTTGATTTACGATGCTTGTTCTTTTTTGCACAACCCCTCCCATTTTTCTCTTTCTTGGTGCTAGCGCACATGAACACTGTACCACAGTTTGTGAAGAGCGACAATATCTCGTCTTCGTATTGTAGTTGTATGCAAAAGGGAGCGGCATCGAAACCGCTCCCTGCAACTTTTAACACTAATTTTACACCAGCTCTTGTTTGACCACGTCAACGATCCGGTTCACGAGCCCTTCCAATTGTGCCGCATCTGGACCTTCTGCCATGACACGTACGATTGGCTCTGTTCCGGACGGACGAACCAGGACGCGACCATTGCCAGCCAAATCTTCTTCCACTTCACGGATGGCCTGCGCAATAGCTTCATTGCCATTCAGCTTTGACTTGTCCTCTACACGGACATTGATCAGAAGCTGCGGATACTTGACCATCACTTGTTTGAGCTCGGACAACGGCTTGCCAGACTCCTTGATGATGTTCAAGAGCTGCAGACCCGTTAACAGACCGTCTCCTGTCGTATTGTAGTCCAGGAAGACGATATGACCGGACTGTTCGCCACCGAGATTATAGCCGCCGCGCAGCATCTCTTCTACTACATAGCGATCCCCTACAGCAGTCTTCGTCGTATTGATGGAGCACTCCTCCATCCCTTTGAAGAAGCCCATGTTGGCCATTACTGTCGTGACAACTGTATTGTTGTTGAGCTTTCCTTTTGCCTTGAGTGCTCGTGCACAGATCGCCATAATATAGTCGCCGTCGATGATTTCACCATTATCATCTACTGCAATGCAGCGATCCGCGTCCCCATCAAAGGAAAGACCCAAGTCAGCTTTATGCTTCAAAACTTCTTCTACTAGACGTTCAGGATGCGTTGAACCGCACTGGTCATTGATGTTGATTCCATTCGGATTCGCACCAATCGTGATCACTTCAGCGTCCACATCCGCAAACAGACGAGCTGCCAATGATGAGACAGCACCATTTGCACAGTCCAGGACTACTTTCAGACCGTCAAATCGCTCAGATACGGTACTCTTCAAGTGAGAGAGGTACTTTTGTCCACCCTCCAGGAATTCCAGAACCGTCCCGATTTGTTCGCCTGTTGGTCGAGGCAAAGTATCCTCTGCCGAGTCCAAATACTGTTCTACTTCAGCTTCCACTTCGTCGGACAGTTTAAAACCGTTGCTGCCGAAGAACTTGATTCCGTTATCCGGAAACGGATTGTGAGAGGCGGAGATCATAACACCCGCATCTGCACCAAGTGCACGTGTGAGATACGCTACCCCCGAGGTGGAGATAACACCCAATCTGACCACTTCTGCTCCAACCGATAACAGTCCAGCCAAAAGTGCGTTTTCCAGCATTTGACCGGAAATGCGCGTATCGCGCCCAATCACAACTTTTGGTTTTCCTTCCTGCTTGTGTCTGGTGAGAACGTAACCGCCAACACGTCCGATTTTAAATGCCAGTTCGGGTGTCAGTTGTGTATTTGCTACACCGCGTACACCGTCTGTTCCGAAATACTTCCCCATGATTGTCCCTCATTTCCTTCCTTGTGCACACAACAGCTTATGTCTACCTTTGCTTGTTCGTGATTTGAATTGTGACCTTTTTCGGTGCGCTCGCAGAAGTCTTGATATACTCCGACTGATTGAAGATGTAATTCAATGGTACTTCATATACACCCGCCGGCATATTGCTGACATCTGCTACGACCTGCAAGTCTTCATGCCTCAACTGATTCAGCACTTCAGGTGCGCCGATCACGTCGAAGTCGATTGTAGATATCTCCTGGCCATCGGTGGATAGTACCTTTGCTTCCATGCTTTCTGATAGCCCGCTAATGCGAATCGGAATCTTATCCAAACGCTTGGTCGTTGATGGAACGACTTTCAGCGATACGGTCAAATACTCCGGCTCTACCTTCACAATATTATCCATTAACGGTATCTTTAGCTCTATATCGCGATCTGATGTAATGTTGCCGAGATCGATTTCCGGCCCTGGGTATGTGTTGGATTTGATGCCATCAATGACTTCCTTCGGTCCATAGACCGTGACCTCTTCCACATTCATACCCATACTAGCCAAACTATAGCCATTCGGCAATTCATTCGTCAAGTTTAATTTGATTGGCACTTTGGCAAACGGACTCGTTACAGGGATGTTGACTTCCACCGTAAGTGGCACCACATCCGCACCTTGAATCACGTTACCAGACTTGTCCACGACTTTGAGCGGAACCGTTGTTTTGATTGCGGAAGTAGCCCCTTCCAGGTCAACCGAAGCCTTAACTGCTGCTACCTTATTTACTTGACTTTCAGGTACCCTCACAAGCGCTCTAAACGGCTTCACAATAGGCTCTCCAGCCGTATAACCAGGGGCGACCTGTCCCAATTTCTCCACGGAAACTTCACGCTCAACGGTCTTTTTCTCTTCCAAGGTAATTTCCACGATATTCGGGATGATCCCTACCTTGACTTCATCGGGGAATCCCTTGTACTGGACAGGTACACGATGTGTTCCTTTACCCAGACTCGTTGCATCGACATACACTTCCCACGATTCCTCTGGGAAGAAATTGTGTCGATAAAAAGGATTATTGCTTTCCAAGGCAACCTTTACCGTTCGTTGCTGCTTAACCACCTGATAACGATCGGTATCGTATCTCACATGCAAATTGACACTATCAATAAAAGTTGGCTGACTTGCCTCAGGAGTCGTCGTTTGTTCGGCTTCCAGATTGACAATCATCCACGTCATGATAGCCAAAAGCAACGCAACAGCACGTGCAAACCAGTGACTGTTTAACCATTTATCCATGTTTTCGCCTCCATTGCCAACGACTTCCCATGGATTTGCCTTTAGACAGAGGCTGAAGCTGTTCTGTCAGCATCTCTGCCAGTTGCGCCTCCGTCAGATTGCGATTCATTGCTCCATGCGCGGCAAAGGACACCTGACCAGTCTCTTCGGAAACGATGATCGCAATGCCATCGGAAACCTCACTTAACCCTATTGCCGCTCGATGGCGCGTCCCCAATTCCTTGGAGATGGAATTGTTTTCAGACAGTGGAAGATAACAGGCAGCAGCCATAATCATGTCTTTTCGCATAATGACTGCACCATCATGCAACGGTGTATTCGGGATGAAAATATTAATCAACAGCTCTGAGCTGACTCGCCCGTTAATACCAATACCCGTTTCCACGTAGTCATTAAGACCCGTCTCTCTCTCAATGACGATCAATGCACCAATACGACGCTTGGCCATGTACGTAACTGATTTGCCCACCTCTTGAACCAAGCGGCTAACCGCCTCGTCATCCTGCGTACTGCTTGAACGGGAAAAAAGCTTGCCTCGCCCAAGCTGCTCCAGTGCTCGACGCAACTCCGGCTGGAAGATGATAACGACCGCCAAAACCCCGAATGTAAAAGCTTGATTCATCAGCGCGTGCAGTGCCGTCAGCTGAAAATATTTGCTGAGGAACCATGTGATGACGATGACCATAATCCCCTTCAGCAATTGTACAGCGCGCGTCCCGCGAATAAGCATGATGATTTTATAGAACACGTATGTAACGAGTAAAATATCCGTTGCATACCGTAACAAATCCCCATAATCCATGGATATCGATATCATAACGAAGCCCCCATATCTCGCTCCATCTAATGAAGTCAGTCTATCTCTGCGGAAAAAGCACGGCTCCACTGCCGTGCTCTGATAGCTGTACTCTCTATTTTCTCTTATGGCAAGATCGGAAGCAAGTCATTTCCAATATTTTTCACCTCATACCAAATCCAATCTACGATCGCTTCGATCGATTCGGTATTTCCCACGACTTGGGCGGTAGATGCCACGAACACTTTTCCTTCAATGGCCACAACATTTCCTGTTACATGGCCTCGAACATCTACGTTTCCGTTGCGGACAACCAAGTCTCCATCAATATTGGTTCCTGCTGGTACAACTACGACATTGCGTTCACGATCTATTTTTAATTTATCCAAATTAGCAGAGGATACTTGTAGTGTGTCATCCCGATCAAACCAACTGTTGAATACGCTGCCGGTCATCAAAAAGAGAAATACCGCTGCAGCTGTCAAAAACGGATGATTACGAAGCCATCCTGATAACAGATTCGCTTTCGTCGGCGCAGGCAATTGCGCAAGTACACGAGCTGTAAAATCAGAAGAGACATGAATATGTGAAGCACTTTGAACAAAAGCGATGGCTCTCTGCAACTCATGCATATGCTGGCGACAACTCACACAAGATTTTATGTGTGTTTGCAATTGCAGATTGGCTAATTCATCAGTGTCCCCATCTAGATATTCGTGAATGAGGCAAATCATATCCCGGCATTCCATCGTGATTTTCTCCTTTCTCACATCAATCGCAACTTGCTGCGTAATGCTTCCCTTCCTCGGTGAATACGCGTCTTGATTGTCGTTATGGGAAGCTTTACGATATCGCTGATCTCCTGCAACGACAAATCCTCGATATAACGCAAGATCATAATCGAGCGATATTTGGGCTGTAAGTGAGACAAAGCATCTTGCACTGTCTCCTGCAACTCCTGCGTTACGACTTTGTCCTCCGGTGTTCGCTCGTTAGAAGACAGGCGTGAATACCAGTCCAGGCCTTGCCCTGGTTCGGTTTCTTCATCCAATGAAAAGTCAGGTCGTTTTTTTCGGCCACGGTCGATACATAGATTGGTCGCGATCCTGTAGATCCACGTGGAGAACTTATAGTTGTCATCGTATGAATGCAAATTGGCATAGACACGCAAAAATGTTTCCTGCGCGATGTCCTCTGCATCCTGACGGTTTCCCACCATACGATATGCGAGCTGAAATATCTTGTCTTTATAAATCTCGATTAACTCCGCAAAAGCTTCACGGTCTCCGCGTTTTGCCCGCTGAGTCAACCGTTTCTCTACAAAATCCATGCGATCCTCCCCACAATACCGTAATCCTATATACGGATGATACTGCATATGGTTTCATTTTTAATCTTGTGTTTGTGCGGATAATTTGTTGGGAAATAGAGGAATAAGCGTTTGCTTTCCTCTATATATAAGTAATGATAGCTCATTTATCTCACGGGTGGAAAGGAGAGTGCAACGATTGTCAAAAAAAGACGTTCTCCTCGAGATTGAGATGCTGCGAAAAGAACTCAACGATCAGTACAAAAAACAAGCCTGCATTACTCCAGAATTAGTTACGCTGAGTGTACAACTGGACCAGCTATTAAATAAACTTCGACTCCATCCTTAGAATGTACAGCTTTCCCCCATCAATGTAAAGATGCGGAAAAACAAAAAAAGAGGGCCAAAAGCCTCTCTTTTTTCATGATCTTCTTCATTTATTTTACAGTAATTTGTCACCAAAAACGGAACTCATCAAAGCGACTGCAACGCGAGCTGTCATATTTTCTCGGTCAAGAATCGGGTTGACCTCTACGAATTCAGCAGAACAAAGAATATCTGCATCTGCCAGCATTTCCAATGAGACATGCCCTTCACGATAGGAGATACCACCTATTACTGGCGTCCCTACTCCCGGAGCATCGTGTGGATCAAGTCCATCCAAGTCGAGACTCAAATGCACGCCATCTGTGTTTTTGGACACATGCGCGATTGCTTCATCCATGACTCGAGCCATACCCAATTTATCAATTTCATGCATGGTGAATACCTTCATCCCAATACGCTTGATCAATTCACGCTCACCTTGATCCAGATCACGCGCACCGATAATGACCACGTTTTCTGCCTTTACCTTTGGTGTATATCCCCCAATGTTTGTCAGACGCTCATGCCCATACCCCAAGCTCGCTGCCAAAGGCATACCGTGAATATTTCCCGATGGAGAAGTGGCACCCGTATTCAAATCACCATGAGCATCAAACCAAATCACACCCAGGTTTTTTACGTGCTTAGCCACACCTGCTATGGTTCCAAGGGCAATACTGTGATCGCCACCCAATACAAGCGGGAATCGACCAGCAGTCATGATATCGCTTACAACATTGGCAAGCTTTTCATTGGCTTCCACGACTTCATCCAGGTATTTATGGTTTTCCGTCTCGGTGAAGTGGTGAGGACGCGTTACAAAAATATCTCCTCGGTCTTCAATATTGAAACCCATCTTTTCCAGGCGTGCTACAACACCTGCATAACGGATAGCGCTAGGTCCCATATCAACTCCGCGGCGGTCTGCACCTAGATCCATCGGTACACCAACAATGCTCATGTTTTTGTTCATAGAAGTGCCACCCTTTCCTTCGTTCATTCATTCTCTACTCCTATATTGTAGCCCCGGAAAGCAAAATGACTCAACTCGACATGATTTTGCATAAATAACCTGTCGGACAAGCTTTGTCAAAAACACAAAAAAACGAGCAACCATGTCGGTTTCTCGTTTCTAAATAAGCATATGGAGCGGGTGATGGGAATCGAACCCACGCGACCAGCTTGGAAGGCTGGAGTTCTACCATTGAACTACACCCGCATAAAAAATGGTCGGGAAGACAGGATTCGAACCTGCGACCCCTTGGTCCCAAGCCAAGTACTCTACCAAGCTGAGCTACTTCCCGATAAGTGGCGTGCCCTGAGAGATTCGAACTCCCGACCTTTTGATTCGTAGTCAAACGCTCTATCCAGCTGAGCTAAGGGCACCTATTATGATTTTAAAAAACTGGTGAGCCATGAAGGACTCGAACCTTCGACCCTCTGATTAAAAGTCAG
>NZ_AKIX01000069.1:0-42016 GCF_000282075.1 Brevibacillus sp. BC25 | reverse complement strand
CATTTAATGATAGACTCATTAACGCTTTCGCTGTTCAGTTTTCAAAGAGCATTTTTCACAACAACCACTTCATCTTATCAGGTTGTCCAGGCCGTGTCAACAAGTTTTTTTAACGTGTTTTTCAGCGACCTCATTAATCTACCACAAACTCCGAAGGAAAAGCAAGAACTAATTTCACATCATTTTTCGTGATCGATTAAGTAAAAAAGAAGAACAGGTATTAATATAACACTTAACCTTTTTAAGTGCAAGTAAAAAAATAAAAACCACCTGAGGTTTTCTCAGATGGTTCTATTCTGCAAGACTAATCGCGGTTACGCATATGAGGGAACAGCAGTACGTCGCGAATAGAAGGAGAGTTGGTCAACAGCATTACCAGACGGTCAATTCCGATTCCTAATCCTCCAGTTGGCGGCATACCATACTCAAGCGCTTCAATGAAATCGTCGTCCATATCATGCGCTTCGTCGTTACCAGCTTCTTTTTCCAATAGCTGTGCTTCAAAACGTTCACGCTGGTCAATTGGATCATTGAGCTCTGTAAATGCATTAGCATGCTCACGAGCTACGATAAACAACTCAAAACGATCCGTGAATCGCGGATCCTGATCATTTTTCTTCGCCAATGGCGAAATCGCCACAGGATGACCGTAAACAAAGGTTGGCTGAATCAACGTATGCTCCAGCTTTTGCTCAAAGAATTCATTTACTACATGTCCGAACGTATGGTGAGGCTCAACAGATACGCCATGCTCTTTTGCCAAAGCACGTGCTTCATCGTCGCTCATTTCCTTCCAGAAATCGACGCCGAGATTTTCCTTAATCAAATCTACCATGTGTACACGACGCCATTTTGGTGTCAGGTCAATCTCGTTGCCTTGGTACTGAATTTTCATAGTGCCCAATACTTCCTGTGCGATATGAGCAACCATTTCTTCAGTCAGGCTCATGATATCCTGATAGTCGGCATATGCTTCGTACAGCTCAATCATCGTGAACTCAGGGTTGTGGCGAGTAGAGATCCCTTCGTTGCGGTATACACGACCGATCTCATACACCTTTTCCAGGCCACCAACAATCAGGCGTTTCAAGTGCAACTCAATTGCAATACGCATATACAACTGCATATCCAATGCATTGTGGTGCGTGATAAATGGACGAGCAGATGCACCACCAGCAATCGCATGGAGTGTAGGTGTTTCTACTTCCAGATAGCCGAGGTTGTCCAAATAACGACGCATTGAAGTCAGAATGCGGCTACGAGTAATGAACGTATCACGAACTTCTGGATTCACAATTAAATCCACGTAACGCTTACGGTAGCGAGTCTCGATATCTTTGAGACCATGGTATTTCTCAGGCAGTGGACGCAGTGATTTGGTCAGGTAGGATAGTTCCTTTGCTTTTACACTGAGCTCGCCGGTTTTTGTTTTGAAAATAACACCAGTTACACCGATCATGTCACCGATATCAGCCAAATCAAATACTTTGCTCAGCTCTTCGCCAACGGTATCCTGACGGACGTAGATTTGAATCTGACCGGAACGATCCAGCAGTTGAGCAAAGCTCGCCTTACCCATTCCACGTTTCGCCATCAAGCGGCCTGCAATCGTAACCACGTTCTCTTCCGCTTCCAGCTCTTCCTTGCTCTTTTCGCTAAAAGCTTTTGTTATATCTGCAGCGTGATGCGTTTGCTCGAATTTTTTACCGAACGGATCAAAGCCCCACTCACGCAATTGATTCATTTTGTCGTGACGCACTTGAAGAAGCTCGTGGAGCCCTTCCTGTTGCTGTTCTTCTTGTTGAAGGTCCTCTTGCTGGAGGTCTTGCTCGTTTGCCATTTCACTCACTCCTCTAAAAAATGCCTGCATTAACAATTTTGTACAGACTTTTATAATAGCGATACGGCGTACCTCGCAAAAGGTACGCCATAGATCGACTGCTTACAGGTTAATATCAAGAATCTCGTACTGAATGACTCCTGCCGGTACGTTTACATCAACAATCGCGCCTTTTGCTTTGCCGAGGAGCGCTTGCCCTACCGGGGACTCGTTGGAAATCTTGTTGTTCATCGGATCGGATTCAGCAGAACCTACAATCGTGTAATCCATAACATCACCGAACTCAAGATCTTTCAGCTTCACGCGGGAACCAACACTTACAACACCTGTATCTACATCTTCATTTGTGATGATGCGGGCATTGCGCAGCATTTTTTCCAGGGTCAGAATGCGACCTTCAATGAACGCTTGCTCATTCTTTGCTTCTTCGTATTCAGAGTTCTCACTGATATCTCCAAAGCTAATCGCTTCTTTAATACGAGCAGCTACTTCCTTGCGTTTAACCGTTTTCAAATCTTCAAGCTCTTGTTCCAGCTTCGTTAAACCTTCTGGTGTAAGGATGACTTCTTTTTCAGACATGGTTCAATTCCCCCGTTTTAAAAAATGATTCCATTTATACTGGGTAAAGTACAAAGGATTATATGTAGATGTTCCATACAATATACAGCAGAATGCAATCGTCTGTGAGGTTCATAGGTAAAGCTGCCAGTGTGGACTGGCAGCTCGGCTCCTAATATTACGGAGTATTATAGGATATGAAGGAACCCTTGTCAATGTCTGGAATGAACCGCCAATTTTAGTAGCTGACAGCCTCATCACCTGCTGTTTCCAGCGGTTCTTCACTGTCATCTGCGTAGTTTTCGATCCAGTCGACAAAGTTCATGAGGACGCTGCGAAGCTCCTCTTCTGTCTCAACCGCATTCACGAGATTTTTCGTGTGCGTCGAGCCCTTCAAGCCTTTCAAGTAATACGCCGCGTGCTTACGCATTTCAAGGACGCCCACTCGCGGACCCTTCAGCGCGATTAAACGCTCTGCGTGCAATAAACAAATATTCATCTTTTCACGTGCGGATGGCTCCGGTCCGAGCTCTCCCGTCGTCAGGTATTGAATGGTGCGATACAGCATCCATGGATTTCCGAGCGCAGCGCGTCCAATCATGACACCATCGCAACCCGTTGTATCCAGCATGCGTCTCGCATCCTCAGGGGTAGCGACATCCCCGTTACCAATCACCGGAATCGAAACGGTTTCCTTCACCTGACGGATCCAGTCCCAATCAGCTTTCCCTTTGTACATTTGTACGCGGGTGCGTCCATGAACAGCAATCGCTTTGCCGCCTGCACGTTCTACTGCCTTGGCGTTATCCAGTACGTACAGATGATCTTCGTCCCAACCCAATCTCATCTTCACGGTAACTGGTTTGTCGACCGCGTCGACCACAGCAGATACCACTTCGTAGATTTTATCTGGATCGAGCAACAGACGCGCACCTGCATCACAGCTCGTAATTTTCGGCACAGGACAGCCCATGTTGATATCAATGATATCCGCATTCGTATGCTGGTCTACATATTTCGCCGCACTCACCAAGGTTTCCTTGTCTCCACCAAAAATCTGCAAACTTAGTGGTTTTTCGCGCTCGTCGACAAACAGCATATCCATCGTTTTTTTGTTTCCGTGCACGATGCCCTTGTCGCTTACCATCTCGGCGCAAACCAATCCAGTACCGAACTCCTTGGCAATCAGACGAAAAGCAGGATTACAGACACCTGCCATTGGAGCGAGAACTACGTTGTTTTTTAATTCGATATTGCCGATTTTCATCTATTTTCGCCTCCTTATTCCCGCTTAGTCGGGGTCTTGGAGAGGACAATCCTATCCAAACTTCATTACATCACTTATTTATAGCACATAATTCATCGTAGTCTACCTGTAAAGTGCTGGCGATCTTCCGTAATACAGGCTCTGTTGGCGTACGAGTTCCTCTCTCTAGTGATCCAACAAAAGACAGTGACACTCCCATCTTGTCCGAAAGGGACTGTTGCGTATACCCTTTTAGCTTTCGGAAGGACCGGATTCGATTTCCCAGTTGATTGATCCCCACTCACGTACCCCCTTGTGATCTTCTACCAATAAGGAAAGATAATGATCAATGGTCTGGTTATGCTCTGGTAAAACGCCGCCTTCCCAAACGTCTCGGAGCGGCACGAGTACAAAAGCACGCTCGCTCAGCCCGGGATGAGGAATCATGAGATTGTCTTGCGAAACACGAGATGTCCCGTACAACAGTAAGTCAATATCAATCGTGCGCGGTCCCCACCGAACCGTTCGTACACGACCCAGCTCTCGCTCTACTGACAAAGCCGTCTCTAGCAGCTGATCCGGGCTCTGTTCTGTTTCCACAGCGATCGCCATATTCAGAAATGCGTCTTGTTCGACGTTACCAAATGGATCAGTCTCATAAACAGAGGAGACACGAAGCACGCGAATTCCAGGTTGCTCGTTCAATCTCTGTATCGCCCGGCGCAAGTTCTGTGCCCGATCCCCAAGATTGGAGCCTAACGCCAAATACGCACAAACTGTCATGAAGCAAAATCCTCTCTTCTACGGATCATCTCAATCGCAACCGACTCATAATGCCCATTGATCGGCGGATTCGGCTTGGTCACTTTTGCTTTAACTTCATGCAAAGGGAATTGCTCCAATAGACGTTCTGCTATCACAGCAGTCAGTTTTTCTATCAGATGAAATCGTTCACCCTCGACAATTTTTTGCACACAAGTAAAGATATCGGCGTAATTGACTGTATCGTGAAGATCGTCACTTGCTCCGGCCTTAGATAAATCGAGCGATAGCTCCAGATCGACATAGAACCGTTGGCCCAGTTCAGCCTCTGCTCCAAACACACCGTGGTATCCGTAAAAAGACATGCCATTGAAGTAGATTTTATCCAAGGTTAAATGCCCCCTTTTAGCATCGCATCCATCATCTTCGTCACGCGCTTCATTTCTTTGACATCATGCACCCGTACCATATGGCAGCCTTTTACCGCCCCGAGGGCAACTGTCGCTGCGGTACCTTCGACTCGTTCATCTACAGGCACGTCGAGAACATGACCGATCATCCGCTTGCGTGAAGTGGCAAGCAGAACGGGATAGCCCAGCCCTACCAGATCATCCAGCCTGCGCATCGTTTCGAGATTTTGCTCGACACTCCTTACAAACCCGATCCCCGGATCGAGAATGATACGCTCCTGTTTTACCCCTGCCTGCAAGGCGATCTGTACTGACTCACGCAAGTCTTTAATATAGTTTGGGAAAAAGTCGTGATAGTCCGTGTCTTCGCGATTGTGCATCAGGATAATGGGCACATCGAGACGAGCAGCTACCTCTGCCATCCGCGGGTCACGCTTCGCTCCCCATACATCATTAATGATATGTGCCCCTTCTAAAACAGCCCGTTCTGCAACCGCCGCTTTGTATGTGTCAATGGACAGCGGAACAGACAATTCCTGCGAAAGTATCCGAATGACTGGTAGCACTCTGTCCAGCTCCGTCGCCTCATCGACTGCTTCCGACCCCGGACGTGTCGATTCTCCCCCGATATCAATCAGGTCAGCTCCGGCCTCAACCATCGCACGCGCTTGTGCCAGTGCTGCCTCCACATCGACATAGCGACCGCCATCTGAGAATGAATCAGGTGTCACATTCAAAATGCCCATGACTAGCGTGCGCTCCCCCAGTGGCAGGACATACTTACCACAATTCAGCTCACGCCGCGCACGAAGCTTGGCAGGCATAGCTAAAACTTCCCGTACCTCTGCCGCCAACGCTCGTAGTTCTTCTGTTTGGGTTTTCATATGATCCAACGCCAAATCCATCTTCGTGTGTGAAGCCAACAGCAGCACGTATTTTTTGTCGACAGTACCCGGTTGGTCTGAAAGAATGGCTTCCGCATCGAAAGAGTGCATAATCTCTCTCACACTCTGTGCTGTTGCCACACTCATGTTTTCCGTGTGAATCTTCAGGCTCGTCCCCGCTTCCGCCATACGTTCGGCTTCCACAACAGGAACACCCCTTTTGACAAGCTCCGATACCATCTCAGCGAAGGTCGCAGCATGGATTCGAAATGAATTGTATTTCATGATCAAACTCCCTTTATCCGTCTTCGCACATTGAATAGTAGCATACCATAATTTACTCGCTAGCCGCTACAGACTGACGGTAGGCGCGGTGCAGTTCGCACGAATGTGTACCATATGTCGAAGGGACGCAATGCCCGTCAATTTCGGTAATCGGAACGATCTCTTGCACGGAATTTGTCGTAAAGACTTCATCGGCGTTGAGCAGATCTTCTAAGCGATATCGACCTTCTTCGGCAGGCATCGATAATTGCTGTGCCAAAGTCAAAACATGTCGCCGCGTTACCCCATCAAGAATGCCCGTATCAATAGAAGGGGTAAACAACTTGCCGTTCTTGACCCAGAACACATTGCTCACAATTCCTTCCGCCACGAAGCCATCATGCGTCAAAAACAGACCTTCCACATCGGGACGGGCACCGAGTTCTTGTCGAGCAAGAGCATTGTTTAAGAAATTGTGCGATTTAAAGCGCTGCTGGCCTTCCGCTGTCTGTCTAGCCAACGCCAATGTCTGCAATCGCTTAGGCGGAGGAGGTACTACCAGAGGTGCTACAGGTTTGGCAAATACGAATAAGGACGGACTCTCGTACCCCCCTGCTACCAAGCCCACTCCTTCTGCGCCAGCCGTAATACTCAAGCGGACGTAAGCATCACGCAACTCGTTGGCATCTATGGTCATCAAGATGGCGCAAGCGAGCTCTTCCTTTGTCCAAGCAGGTTGAATCTGCAACGCAAAAAGCCCGGAACAAAGCCGGGCGTAATGAGCATCCCATAAAAATAGCTTGCGGTCGTATACACGTAACGTTTCAAACAAACCAATACCGTACAAAAACCCGTGGTCCAATACCGATACTGTAGCCTCGTGAGCCGGACAAATCGTCCCGTTAACATAAACGTGCATCTGCGCTCTCTCCCGATAATATAGTCGAGAGCATCATATCACATTTCCGAAGAAAGTCCCGTTTCCCCCGAGCGTTTGCCGTGTACGAAACGCGAGATAGTAATAGAGATTTCATATAAAACGATGAGTGGCACAATTACCATAATATCGGAAAGGAAATCAGGCGGCGTAATCGTAATCGAGATGATTGCGAGCACCAGGTAGGCCGGCTTCCGCATTTTTGCCAAACGATGCGGGTTGAGAATCCCTAAATGGCTCAAAAACAAAACAATCACCGGTAGTTCGAAAAGCAACCCAAACGGCAGGCACAGATTGAGCATAAAGGTGAAGTAATCATTCGCTGTAATGACCAGCTCAAAATTCCCGTTAGATAGCCCCAACACAAATTTGTACATCATCGGAAAGAGCACAAAGTAGGCGAAGGAAAGCCCGAAAATAAATAGCAGGAATAGAGCCGGGATATACATGAGCGCCACTTTTCGCTCTCTTTCTTCCAATGCGGGCACCACAAAGCGCCAAACTTGATAAGCGGCAACCGGAATTGTGATCGCAAGTGCACCGACTGCGGCCAGCTTCACATAGATCGACAGGATATCTCCCGGCCCAAGAATCGCCAGCTTTTCCCCTGAATGATTCGCTAATGCCAAATAAATATGATCCACAAACAAAAAGCAGATAACCATACTGACAACAAGAACGGACAACACAATCAGAATTCTGCGGCGCAAGTCTGTAACATGCTCAAGTATAGGCATCTCTTTGCTCACTCGAACTCCTCCTCATGCGCGGAAAAAGGCAGTGCGTCTCATGTACGCACCGCCTTCACTCAGGCTGGATTAGTTGATTCGTTTCAACGCTTCTTCTGGAGCCTTCTCTTTTTCTTTTTCATCATCGTCTTTGGTCAAATCTTTTGCTGCGGTTTTAAATTCGGTCAAGGTTCGTCCAAAAGCACGACCGATTTCTGGCAGTTTACTCGGCCCGAAAATCACCAAAGCAATGATCAGGATCAGAATTAATCCAGGAATACCGATGCTCGACAGCATAATCTGTTACACTCCTTGTCCTAGAAACCTGTAATAGCAATCACGCTCGGCATGGCTACTGCATTTCCGCCTTTAGGCCAGTGGCTGGTTGGCTTGTCATACGACTTCAGGTTTTCACCTGGATGCTGTACGGCCAGGAACAGTGTTTTTTCATCAGGGGTGAACCAAGGACCTGTCATTTCAGCGCCTACTGGTGCAGACGCGAATTGTGCGGCTTCACCCTTGTTGTTACCCGTTGTTGGAATGAAAAACACACCATTGTTTCCAAAGGATTTATAAATGCCGCTGTTCATCGACGAGGACGAGATATCTGTCACGATCCACAGGTTACCCGCGCTGTCGAAAGCCATGTTGTCTGGTGCCGCAAAACCGCTTTGTGGTCCGCCTGCTGCAAAAATCTCAAACGTAAACTCCAAGCCTGCATGGTTGTTGTCATTCTCGAACAGACGAACGATTTGTCCATAGAAGTTGCCATGCTTGTCGTTGTTGGTCAGGGCAATGAAGACGGAGCCATCAATCGGATGTACTTCCAGGTCTTCTGGGCGATCCATCGGGGTAGCCCCTACTGCTTTGGATGCATCTCGGCAGTTGAGAAGCACGTCAGCCTGAGAAGCGAACATCGGTTTGCCATCTGCATTGACTGCTTTTTTTAGTGCTTCGTTTGTTGCGAAATCCAACGCAATCCACTTGCCCTTACCGAAGTTGGCAACGTACAGTGTACCCTCTTCCAGCAGCTTGGAATTGTTTTTCCCTGCCTTCGGATCGTACTTGCCTTTGGAAACATACTTGTACACGTATTGGTCTTTCGCATCATCCCCCATGTAAACGACCAGTTGTCCAGTCGGAGCTAGAACCATTGCCGTGTTTTCGTGGGAGAATCTGCCCAGCGCTGTATGCTTTTTCGGAGTCGATTTTGGATCAAATGGATCTACCTCAACAACCCAGCCATAATGCTCGGCTTCAGGCAGCTTGCAATCGCCGACGACGTCCATGTAGTTTTCCTCGCAGGAAAGAATTGTATTCCACATCGTCACGCCGCCGGAGCAGTTCGCAAATGTTCCGGTTACTTCTTTAGCAATGGAAGCTGCTGGACCCGTCAGCACATGCTTGGTCAGCCCGCTTACCCGACGACCATATTTGGAATCGGAAACAAGCTTCCATGTGCCATTTTCTTTTTTGATTTCAATAATGGAACCGCCCAGTGCATACAAGTATTTTTCGATTTGTGCAGGGGTACGTTTGTTGTCCTCAGAATCAGCATTCAGATAGTCATAACCGTTTACGTAATATTCCAACTCACCTAAATATTCGTGATTTACCCACAAGAGGCCATGATCGGACTTGCCTTCGATTGGCAGGAAACAGGTGAAGTCGTTGTTGAACCCGAAGGTATCTCCTGCTGCATTGATTTTATCGCCATAAGAAGCCACTACATCGTATTTAAAACCGTCCGGCAGTACAACATCGTCTTTTGTAGTCGGATGAATTTCTTTGAATTTCGGATTGAAGTTATGCTTCTTTGTATCGAGACCAAACAGATGATCGGCCGTTTTTCCTGATAGGTTACCGCCAGCTGCCAGGGCAGGAATTCCCGTTGCCACCGAAGCCAACGCCGCTGTCCCTACTCCAAGATAAGTCAAAAACTGTCGACGATTTACATCCATTTACTATCTCTCCTTTTTTGCCTTCTTCGTTTTCATTGTACAAGCCGTATATCGAGGAACCATGAATGTTATATAAAGAGTATGTAAATAAAAAACCGCCCTCGTAAAAAGGCGGTTTTCCTGTCGTATCTATGTGTTAACCTGTCGTATGGCGCGCGTATGCAGTAAGGAAGTTCTTCAGCAATTGTTTGCCGTGCTCGGTAATAATCGATTCAGGGTGGAACTGGACGCCTTCGATTGGGTACTCCCGATGGCGCACAGCCATAATTTCACCTTCGGCTGTCCGGGCGGTTACTTCCAGCTCACTCGGAATGGACGCTTCCTCAATAATCAAGGAATGGTAGCGTGCCGCCGTAAAGGGAGAAGGAATGTCCTGAAAGATAGTTTTGCCATCATGGAAAACTTCCGACGTTTTTCCGTGCATCAAGCGCTCGGCCCGAATGACTTTTCCGCCAAACACTTGCCCAATGGACTGATGGCCCAAACAAACACCTAAAATCGGAATTTTTCCGGCAAAATGGCGGATAACATCCATGCTGATCCCCGCTTCATTTGGCGTGCACGGTCCTGGAGACACCATCAAATAATCAGGTGCCAATCGTTCGATTTCTTCCAGTGTAATTTTGTCATTGCGATACACTTGTAGCTCTTCCCCAAGCTCTCCCACATACTGCACCAAATTGTAGGTAAAGGAATCGTAGTTATCAATCATCAAAATCATCGTACACTCATCTCCTCTCAACTCATCGTTCTCTGCTCGCTCAACTCAAGCGCTTTCCACAACGCTTCTGCCTTTTTCAATGACTCGGCATACTCGGCCTCTGGAACCGAGTCAATCACGATACCCGCTCCAGCCTGGACATGAGCTACGCCATCCTTGATCACCATAGTGCGGATGGCAATGTTGACCTCGATATCACCATTGAAGCCAAACCAGCCGATTGATCCCGTATAGACGCCTCGCTTGACTGGCTCCAGCTCTTCGATGATTTCCATCGTGCGAACTTTTGGCGCTCCGGTAATCGTCCCTCCCGGAAAAGTCGCTTCGATCACATCAAGCGCATCCTTGCCTGCTGCCAGCTCTCCTTTGACGTGAGAGACGATATGCATGACGTGGGAATATTTCTCCACGACCATGAATTCGCTGACCTCCACACTGCCAAAGCGACAGACACGGCCCATGTCATTGCGCTCCAAATCAACCAGCATGACATGCTCTGCGCGTTCCTTTTCATTATCAATTAGCTCACGTGCCAACGCATCGTCTTGCTCATCCGTTAATCCACGTGGACGTGTACCGGCGATCGGACGCGTATGCAATTCCTTGCCTTTTACCTTTACAAGTAGCTCTGGCGAAGCACTAACTAATTGAAATTCAGGGAAGCTCAGATAGCCCATATAAGGAGACGGATTCAGCTTGCGAAGCACATCGTACACTTCTGGGGCAGTCACCTGTACCGGCTTACTTTGCCGTACCGACAGATTGACCTGAAAAACATCCCCTTGGGCGATGTACTCCTGCACCCGACGAACGGCATCCTCGAATTGGTCTTTGGCAAAGGATACTGACGCTGGCACTAGCTTGGCAAGCGGTTTTTTACGCAAAGCTTCCCAATCTGTCTCATCGCGATCCATTGCCAATGAAGCAATCGAGTCCATGCGTTTTTCCAGGTGGAATGCTGCTTGTCGATAGCTCTCTTCGGTCAAATTGTCCGCGCTCAAATGCGTCAGGCAAATGATCTCTCGGGTCTCATGATCAAAGACAAGAAGGTCTTGCATTATCATAACATACAGGTCTGGCAACTGTAAGTCGTCAGTCGCTATCTGTGGCAAGCTCGGCTCAAAAAAGCGGTTCATCTCATAGCTGATATAGCCTACAGCGCCCCCAGCAAAATCTGGCATACTTGGAAGCGCAGGCGTACGGTAACGAGAGAGCAGCTCTCGTAAAGCATTCAATGGGTTGTGAGTCTCTATGCTCTCGATTTTTCCTTCTGGGTACGAAACAATGGTTTCTCCTCGCTGACTGCGCAGCGTAGCGATAGGCTCATATGCCAAAAAGGTATACCGCCCAGCTCGTCCACTTTCCAACAGGACAGCATGTTGCAGAGAAGGCTGTAGTTTTGTGAGCACCTGCCACGGATCAATCGTCGAAGACCACGGTTTACGCAGGGCAAGGGGGACCAACGGATAAGATAAGGCATACGTCTGGCAATCAGCAAAGGTAGGGAACATTCTTCCTCTTCACGCTCCGGTTTTCACTATTTATCCGTTCATTATATAGTTGCCTGACACAAAAAGAAAAGACCACGTCGCCAACGTAGCGCTCCGTGGTCTTGCGGTATTTTTTTACAATTAATCTTCGAACTGATACAGAGGCGTGGACAAATAACGCTCCCCATTCGAAGGAATGACAACGATCACTTTTTTGCCTTTTCCGAGCTTCGCTGCTACTTGCAGAGCCGCATGAATCGCTGCTCCAGACGAAATCCCGCCGAGAATACCTTCCTGACGAGCAACACGACGCGCGGTTTCAAAAGCGTCCTCGTTTTCTACTTTAATGATTTCGTCGTAAATTTGTGTATCGAGAATATCTGGAACAAAGCCAGCCCCGATACCTTGGATCTTATGTGGACCTGGTTTGCCGCCGGACAAAACTGGCGAAGCCGCAGGCTCAACAGCCACGATTTGTACATTCGGATAGTGTTCACGAAGAACCTGCCCTACACCCGTAATCGTTCCGCCTGTACCAATACCGGAAATAAACGCATCTACGCCGCCGATTTCCTTCGCTTGGTCCAGCAGCTCACGAGCAGTTGTCTCACGGTGAACGGCCGGGTTTGCCAGGTTTTTAAATTGTTGCGGAATGAAATACGAGCTATCTTCTTTCGCCAGCTCTTCCGCTTTGCGAATCGCTCCGCCCATCCCTTCGCTACCTGGTGTGAGAACCAGCTCCGCACCATACGCACGCAACAGGTTGCGTCGCTCAATACTCATCGTCTCTGGCATGACCAGAATAGCACGATATCCTTTTGCAGCAGCAACCATCGCGAGTCCAATACCGGTATTTCCGCTCGTAGGTTCAATGATGGTATCACCCGGTTTCAGACTTCCATCTGCCTCTGCTGCCTCAATCATCGACAACGCAATTCGGTCTTTTACACTGCTGCCCGGGTTGAAGAACTCCAGCTTCAAGTAAATGTCTGCAATATCTTCGGTGACAATACGATTCAGCTTTACAAGCGGAGTAAATCCAATCAAATCGGTAATGGAATTAGCCACGCGCATATGTTCTGCCCCTCCTATTTTTAATAACCGAGTAAAACGCTAGGATTTATTGACATAATTATATCAACGGTAGCCTATTTGGTCAATGAGGCATTTGCCCAGAAATCTGGACCCCTACCGATTTTCGCAATCGCTCCAGCACGACATCCAGCGACTCGACCTGAGCAAATGCGATTTCTCGGCGCAACTCATCTTTTACCTCTTCAAACGTCCGTTGACTGGCTTCCCTGCGCTCTGTCAGTTGATAAATGACGTAATGATCTTCTATTTTGATCGCTTCGCTATATTTATCTTTCTCCAGCTTTTCTACGATGGGCTTCGCTTCGTCAGGCAATCGATTATCCTTGATGGAAACCCAGCCTACATCGCCGCCGTTCACCGCAGTATCCGCATCAATCGAGCGTTCTTTGGCAATCGTCTGAAAGTCTGCCCCGTTTTTTAAATCAGCCAAAACTTGTTCTGCTTCTTTTTGGGAAGCCACGACGATCTGCCCTAAACGCATCTGCATCGGTCGGGTATAACGGTCAGATCGGCTATTGTAGACGTTTAGTACTTCTTCATCCTTGATGGTCATGTCCTTCGTTGCCAGGGTTTGCAGCAGGATTTGGTAAGAAATCTCCTGCTTCAGGGCTTCCACGGTCGTCCCCGCTTGTTTTAACAGCGCAGCTTCAAACTCGCTGTCTGTCCGACTGCCGTAACTGTCGCGAATCTGGGAAAGCTCTTGGTCCAGCTGCTTCGGATCAACCGTGATGCCGGAACGCTTCGCCTCTTGAAAAACGACTTCCCGATTAATCATGTCGTTTAGCACTTGCTTACCGAACTTTTGTTTCAGCGCCGTTACATACTCATCGTTGCTAATCGTCTTATCCCCTACGATGGCGGCAGGCTGCAGCTTGCCTGATGCCTGGTACCATGCCCAGGTAACGGCAAGCAGCAACAATACGAGCGCGCCAATGAATGCCCACAACCCTTTTACGTTGGTCATGCCAACACTCCCCTACTTGACGCCGCGCTTACATGTCTTTCAGGATGTCTTCCAACGCGGATCTGTCATAATGGTAACGTTCATTACAGAAATGACAGTGTACTTCAGCTTCGCCCTGTTCCTCAATCATACCTTTCATTTCTTCGCGTCCCATGCTGATCAGTGCCTGAACAACCTTATCCGCTGTACATTTGCAGCTAAATTGAATCTCCGTGCGGCTCAGGATTTTTGGCTCATCCAATACGCGGGCCAAAATCTCTTCAGGAGTCAAGCCTTCGCCAATCATGCGCGAAACCTGTGGAAGTTGTCCTAGGCGTTCTTCAATTGCTGCTACAACCTCTTCTGGCGTATTCGGCAACAGCTGAAGAATAAATCCACCCGCAGCTAAAACAGAACGGTCCTCAGGGTTAACCAGTACACCCACACCTACTGCTGAAGGCGTTTGCTCGGACATCACAAAATAATAAGTGAAGTCTTCCCCAATCTCACCAGAGACGATCGGCGAGCTGCCTTGATACGGCTCCTTGAGACCGAGATCTTTCGTTACGTACACAAACCCGTCTGTTCCCACTGCACGCGCTACATCGAGCTTACCTTTATCGTTTAGCTCAAAGTGGACATGCGGGTTGGATACATAAGCGATTCCTTCACCATGTGCGTTTGCTTCCGCCATGATCTGCCCGATTGGTCCGCCTCCTTTTACTTTGACATGGAGGCTCTCGTTTCCTTTTAACATAGTCCCCATCATCAAGGTAATAGTCAGCGTACGTCCCGCTGCTGCTGTCGCTGTATTCCACATGTCGTGACGACGACGCATTTCTTCGACAGATTCTGTCGTGCGTGCGGCAAATGCACGAACATGCCCATTAAAACCAGTTGCTCTTATCATATAATCGCCCATGTAGCGATCCTCCTTTTCAAACTACCTCTTTACATAGTGAAAAAAACATGAAGCTATCTTACCAGTTTACCACAAGGAGAAAAAGACTACGCTTCTCCCACTGTGAGTCTGACACTTTGTGAATTCGACCATTTCTGACAGAAAAGACCCCTCTGTAAGAAGAGGGGCCGAATTAACTAAATCCTATGTTAGGTTAAATAATCTTTTAATACGTGTGAAGCTTTTTGCGTACGCAATCGGTCAATCGTCGTCGCTTCAATTTGGCGAATACGCTCGCGGGTAAGACCGAACATTTTCCCCACTTCCTCCAGCGTATACACTTGATCATCATAGAGACCATAACGCATGGAGATAATTTCTTGGGCGCGGGGACTAAGCCGCTCCAACGCTGCGCGCATTTGCGAGCGAAGATCTACCTTTTCAATCCAGTCATCCAGAGAGGACAACCCATCATCCATGATTTCTGCGTAGCTCAAGCTCTCGTCTTCATGCCAAGCCTGCCATTTCTCACTATCCAGCTCAGCGTCGATGGACTCCATCTTCATCATTAAAGCCAGTTCGATGGCTTCCACCTTTTCTAGTGGAATATCCAAGAGTACGGCAATCTCCTGCCGATCAGGCGTACGGTTCAAAGCGTGGACGAGATGTAGTACTTGCTTCTGATACTGGCGAATCTGCTCATGCATGTGGACAGGAATGCGAATCAAAGTTGCTTTGTCGTTGATGGCACGGGTGATCGCTTGAGAGATCCACCAGTGTGAGTAATGATAGAGACGCACGCCACGTCCCACATCAAATTTGTCAATCGCGGTAAACAAACCTATCGTGCCCTCCTGAATCAAATCCAGGAATGGCATCCCTCTTTTCAAATGGCGCAAAGCGGTACTAACTACGTATCGTAAATAGGCGCGCACTATCGTTTCACGTGCTTCAAGATCGTCATCCCTTTGATAGCGAATCAGGCAAGCAAGCTCTTCTTCTTTGTCCAACATGGGTGTTGCAGCGACGCTTTCCAAAAACAGTAGAGCAGATGTGTCCGATCGAAGTGATCTAGGGACAACAATTCCCAACTGTGTCTCCACTTCCCGCCAGCGACGGGGAGTTGAATGGAACGAGGAGGTACTCAGAGTCATATGCAACCCTCACTTCTCTGGAATGGAAGTTCACGATGAAGTAGGTGAGTCACGGAATGTTTTACTGTATCCGTATTTCGACAAAACCTGTTTGATTCCTGCCAGTTAACAGAATATTAACAGTTCTCCTCTCCGAATAGTTGATGAAAGCCCTTTCATAGGTTAGAGTTAAAAGTTTATGAAGAAAAAGCCATCCCATTAACGAAGGATGGCAAAAAGACAATGTCGAATCTTCTGATAAAACAGAAGGCTACTGATACAAGTGACAGGCGACGAAGTGGTTGGTGTCTACTTCCTGCCAAATAGGCTTCTTTTCGGCGCATACGGCTTTGGCTACCGGACAGCGTGTACGGAATACACAGCCGCTAGGTGGATTAATCGGGCTGGGAACGTCACCTTCGATAATGGTGCGCTCACGGCTTTTCTCCAAATCGGGGTCGGGGACAGGAATGGCCGATAACAACGCCTGCGTGTAAGGATGCTTCGGTGATTCGTAAAGAATTTCACTGGCAGTCATCTCGACCATATTGCCCAAATACATGACGCCAATACGGTCACTGATGTGCTTGACCATCGCCAAATCATGCGCGATAAACAAATACGTCAGCTTTTGTTCCTGCTGCAATTTCTTCATTAAATTAACGACCTGTGCCTGAACCGAAACATCGAGTGCGGAAATCGGCTCATCGGCAATGATGAAGGTAGGATTGACGGCAAGCGCCCGAGCAATCCCTATCCGTTGTCGCTGACCACCGCTGAACTCGTGCGGGAAACGGTTGGCATGCTCTTTTTGCAAACCAACCATCTCTAACAGCTCAATCACACGCTTCATTCGTTCCTTCCCTTTATATAGCCCATTAAGATGCAGGCCCTCCGAAATGATTTCCGCAATGTTCATTCGGGGATTCAGAGAAGCATATGGGTCCTGAAAAATCATTTGCATATGGCGTGTCAGCTTACTCCGCTCAGCAGATGATGCCTGATGGACGTTTTGCCCATCAAAAATAACCTCACCTGTCGTCGGTTGATACAATCCGATGATTGTGCGGCCTGTGGTCGATTTGCCGCAGCCAGATTCCCCTACCAGTCCAAACGTTTCCCCCTCGTATATATCAAAGGAAACATTGTCCGCTGCCGTAAGTGAGAGCCCTTTACCCAACGTAAAGGTTTTTGTCAGGTTCTTTACCTGGACCAGCTTCTTTCGTTGCATCTGGCCACTCCTCCCCGTTATCCGTTTACCAGTATCGTCTGGAGACGCAATGTTCCTTTTCGAGCTTGTAGCCATCCAGCTTGACGATCTCGATGACGCTTCGTGAATCCGGAGAATGAATCATTTCGCCATTCCCCATGTAAATGCCCACGTGATGGACTCTGCCTTTCCCCTCTTCATGGGCAAAAAACAGCAGATCGCCCGGAAGCAAAGCTTCTTTTTCCACGAGTTGTCCGGCTTTTGCCTGATCAGATGCATCACGCGGAATCTGGAGACCCACGGATCGGTGCATGTTGTACGCAAATCCCGAGCAGTCATACCCGTAAGAGGACATGCCGCCCCATAAATAATGCAGGTTGAGGAATCGCTTACCTGCTTCTACGATTGCCTCTCCGCGATTATCGGAAAGCTCGATGTGCTCGTTTGCTTTTACGATTTGGACGTCTGCTTTTGGCAAAAGTCCTGTGCCGTTCGGTGTCGCTACCGTTACCCAGTCCGCGGTTTCCTCGATCAGCGGCAGTTTGGTCAAAAACGCAAGCTCCATGTCTGGTTTTTGGTCAGGTGTATGTAGACGGGTAAACGCCGCCGTGACCATCGCCAGCTTTTCGCCTTGCTGTACCTCAAAGGCATCTGACCACGGTGCTAGCTGACGAGACGGAACCCAGCCCGGATACCCTGTTGCGTTCTTGTTCGTAGTCTGATCAGGAATCAGAATTTGTGACCATTCCCCTTGCTCCTCGACTACCTCTACGCGCGTACCGTACAGCGCTTGTGTTTGAATCGCGTTATTGTCGTAAAAACCAAGCTTCTCCTCAACAGTAAGGGAAGCGAGCCAGCTTCGTGCATCTACCGGCGATTGGAGTGCCACTTGGTCAATATCACGCGGCGACTCCGGCTTGGTCCACACAGTGGCGATAGAAACAGAAACAATGGCAGTTTTCATCTTAGTTCTCCCCCTCCCACAGGCTGACGGAACGAATACCGAGCCCAGACTCTTCTGGCATGCGCATCAAGCGTCCCTCGTACGTTACGCCACCTTCTATGCCATCGTGCAAAAGCATCAACGGAGCATCGAAATCAAAGCGGGTGATGTTCTTCTTACTAGCTGCAAAATGAGCTGCCGCTGATACAGCCAGACGCGATTCGATCATGCTGCCAACCATACATGGAATACCGTACTCTTCAGCCAATTGGTTGATCAATTGTGCTTTGTAAATGCCGCCAGCCTTCATCAGCTTGATATTAATCATGTCAGCCGCACGGTTTTGCAAAACCTGTAGGGCCTGTGCTGGTGAAAACACACTCTCGTCAGCCATGATTGGCGTATCGACCGAATCTGTTACCCGCTTCAAACCTTCCAGATCATGCGCTTTTACAGGCTGCTCAATGAGTTCGATGCCAAGACCCATGTCCTCCATTTTGCGAATGGATTGCACCGCTTCTTTTACATTCCATCCCTGGTTGGCATCAAGACGAATCTTCACCTGATTGCCCACGGATTTGCGAATTTCCTGGATGCGCAAAATGTCATCCTCGATATTGTCCTTGCCGACCTTGATTTTCAGTACATTAAAGCCTTGCTTGAGATAGGCAGCCGCATCCTCACCCATTTCTTTCGGGGAGTTCACGCTGACGGTATAGTCCGTTTCCAATTGATCACGGTAACCACCCAGGAATTGATACAGCGGCATTCCTGCGCGCTGAGAAATGAGGTCGTACAACGCAATGTCAACCGCTGCCTTCGCACTCGTATTTCCTACCATGGATTGATGCAAGGTTTGGAAAACTCGTTCATAGGCAAGCAAATTCAAGCCGATGAGCTGAGGTCTCGTCGTATTCATAATTGCCGACTCGATGCTCTCGATGCTGTCGCCAGTAATGACGACAGTAGCCGAAGCTTCGCCCCACCCGACCATACCGTTGTCGCAGGTGATTTTCACTAAAATGGACTCCAGACTGTGCACCGTACGCAAAGCGGTTTTAAAAGGCTTTTTCAATGGAACAGATATTCGTTTTACTTCGATGGCTTGAATAATCATGTTTTCCTCCATCTTCTCCAGTACTCGTGCTTTCTTTAGCTGTGTTTTTTCTAATAGACATACTAAATTATAGCACTATTAAAAATTCTAGCAAAAAAGGGGGGAGAGTCATTCCATCCGCCTGAAATGACTTCTCCCAACTCACTCTTTCTTACTTCACGACAGCTTTTCTCAGATCTGTATAGCTCAGTGAAGAACTTTGAATACCACT
Organism: Brevibacillus sp. BC25; assembly: GCF_000282075.1. Classification (NCBI taxonomy): domain Bacteria; kingdom Bacillati; phylum Bacillota; class Bacilli; order Caryophanales; family Paenibacillaceae; genus Brevibacillus; species Brevibacillus sp. BC25. The sequence goes on along the minus strand of NZ_AKIX01000069.1, from coordinate 22,662 downwards.
CACCTTGTCGCTTGAGAGCAAGGAAGTGTTGTAGAAATAAAGCGGTGCGATTGGCGCTTCATCCAACAAAAGTTTTTCTGCGTCATGTAGCAGTTTCAGACGTTTTGCATCGTCTGGCTCCTTGTATGCGTCTTGGATCAGCTTGTCGAATTGCGCATTGCTCCAGCCGGTACGATTGCTTGCTGCCTTCGATTGGAAAATGTCGAGGAAGTTGATCGCATCACCGAAGTCAGGCAACCAGGAAGAACGAGCAATTTGATACTGTAATTGCTTTTGCATATCCGTCAAAACTTTTCCTTCTACTTTTTGCAGCTTCACATCTACGCCCAGCGTCTGCTTCCACATTTCTTGCGCGGCTTGTGCCGTTTTTTCGTTAGCCGTTCCGCTGCGGTACGTGAGTGTAACCTCTGGCAGCTTTGTGTAGCCTTTTTCTTTCATTCCTTGTTCCAGGAGCTTCTTCGCTTCATCTGGGTTGAAGTTCACCAATTCTCCGCCTACTTCACGGAATTGTCCTTCACCGTTGGCATCAGGCAAACCAAAAGACACGAAGCCTGTTCCCGGTTTTTGTTGACGCATCAGCACCAGGTCGACCAGCGTTTGACGGTCAATCGCCAAGCTAAAGGCTTTACGAATATTGGCGTTATCAAATGGCTCCTTCGTTACGTTGAAACGATAGAACTCTGTACCTGCTCCATCACGCACGAATACTTTGCCGTCTTTGAACAATTGGTCTGCCATGTCTGCAGGAACAGTTGTCGTTCTGTGCAGCTCTTCGTTCGTAAACATTTGATACTCGGTATTCTCGTCATCAATCATTTTCCAAACGGCACCAGGCAGGGTTACATTAGCCGCGTCCCAGTACGTATCGCTCTTCATTATTTTCAGTTCACTGTCATGTGCCCACTCTGTCAGCTTGAATGGTCCGTTTCCAACAAAGCTTGCTGCTTCTGCCGCCCATTTCGGATCTTTTTCTACAGTTGCTTTGTGTACAGGGAAGAAAGCTGGGTTGGATGCCAACAGAAGCGTCCAGGAAGCTGGTTGAGCGAGAACGACCTCTAGTGTCTTGTCGTCCACCGCTTTTACTTTTACGCCATCCGCCGGTCCTTTACCGCTGTTATATGCCTCCGCTCCCTCAATAATGTACGCGAGGGATGCTGCCGGAGATGCCAGTGCAGGGTCAAGCATGCGTTTCCACGCGAATTCGAAGTCCTGAGCCTTTACCGGTTCACCATTGGACCATTTGTTGTCACGCAGGGTAAAGGTGTAGGTTTTTCCATCCACGGAGACTTTCCATTCGGAGGCGGCCGCTGGTTGAGGCTTTTGATTTTCGTCCAGGCGAGTCAAGCCTTCCATCAAGTTGTTCAAAATGTTATAAGACGGCTCATCGAAGCCAATCGGTGGGTCCAATGACGTCGGTTCCTTGATATTATTCAGCAACAGGAGTTTTGCCGCTTGATCGCCCGGCGTCGGAGCATTTGGCTGAGCCGTGTTGCCTGGTGCAGGCTCACTCGGTGCAGCTGGTTGTCCCGATGTACATCCAGCCATGAGCATGGACACACCCAGTGTAGCCGTCAGCAACAATGTTGATAGTTTTTTCACTGTTTCTTCCCCCTTATTTTTTGTTTTTGTATGACGTAAAAGGATAGCGCCGTCAGACGACACCCTCTTTTACACGAATGAAGCCGGGCTTGACCACTGCCCTCGACAGCCAAGAATCAGGTCCCTGTTGGCGGCTGCATCGACGCCAGCAACTTCTTCGCCCGCGGGTCCTGCAACCAACAGGAAACAGCGTGTTTGCTATGGACATGGGTCTCCGCAGGCTGGTAATTCCGACATACTTCCAACGCGTAGTCACAGCGCGCAGCGAATGCACAGCCAATTGGCGGGCTGAACAAATCCGGGGGTGTTCCAGGTATGGGGCTGAGCGGAATAGAGCGATCCGCATCCAAACGTGGCATCGACGCCAGCAAGCCTTTGGTGTACGGATGCTGCGGATTGTAAAAAATGTCGCGAACAGGTCCGGACTCTACCACCTTTCCGGCATACATGACGTTGACTCGATCCGCAATCTTGGCGACAACTCCCAAATCATGCGTGATAATAATGATTGAGACTCCCGTCTTTTGTTGAATGCTTTTGAACAGCTCGATGATTTGCGCCTGAATCGTCACATCCAATGCTGTCGTTGGCTCATCCGCAATCAAAATGGATGGCTTACAGACAAGCGCAATCGCAATCATGATCCGTTGGCGCATCCCGCCACTGAACTGATGGAGGTACTGCTTGAGACGACTCTCTGGATTGGCGATCCCGACCAAAGTGAGAATTTCAATCGCTTGCCGCTTGGCTTCGCTTTTGGCAACCTTTTGATGGCGAACGATTCCTTCCATAATCTGCTCACCAATCGTAATTGTCGGGTTGAGCGACGTCATCGCATCTTGAAAGATCATGGAGATTTCTTTCCCACGCAGCTCGCGCATTTTCTTTTCTGGCAGCTTTGCCAGGTCCTGCCCTTTAAAATGAATGCTTCCACCCGCGATTTTTCCGATATGCTCCGGGATCAGACGCATGATGCTCCTTGCAGTCACGCTCTTCCCGCATCCGGATTCACCAACAATCGCCAGTGTCTCCCCTTTGTTCAAGGTAAAGTTCACGTCCCGAACAGCGTTCACTTCACCGCCATGCGTCTTGAATGTGACCCGAAGCCCACTGACTTCCAGCAGCTTTTCCGTTTTATCCATGTTGCCTACCTCCTTGACTTCGGATCGAACGCATCGCGCAAGCCATCACCGAGCACGTTGAACGCAAGCATCGTCAGCGAGATGAGGAAAGCAGGGAAAAAGAGCCGCCACCAATGACCAGACAAAATGGTTGGGAGTCCATCGTTAGCCATCACTCCCCAGCTAGCCATTGGCGCCTGAATACCGAGACCGAGGAAGCTCAGAAATGCCTCTGCAAAAATCGCAGATGGAACAGATAACGTGACATAGACAATGATGATGCCAATTGTGTTGGGCAGCAGGTGCTTGCGAATGATGTAGAAAGGCTTTGCCCCCATTGTTTTTGCTGCCAGTACGTACTCCGAGTTTTTCATTTGCAGGACCTGACCGCGCACAGTCCGGGCCATCCCGATCCAACCAGTCGCACTTAACGCAATAATAATGGTTAAAAGTCCGGGTCCCATGACGACCATCAGCAAAATCACAACCAACAAATAAGGAAGTCCGTACAAAATGTCTACGAAGCGCATCATGATATTATCGATTCGCCCGCCCAAATATCCGGCAATTCCTCCATACAAGACACCAATGAAAAAATCGATGAGTGCTGCCGTCAAACCGACAAAAAGGGAAATGCGCGCACCATACCAAACACGCGTGAACACATCGCGACCAAAATCATCAGTACCAAACCAGTTCGCTTCCGATGGCGGTTTGTTTTTCATAATAATCGACTGTTTGGCGTATTCATGACCAGAGATCATCGGTCCAATCGTAGCCATAACCCCGAGCAAGATAATAACCACCAACCCCATCAGGGCCAGCTTGTTTCCTCGGAGGCGAAGCCAAGCTTCTTGCCAAAACGTCAGTTGAGGTCGCACAATCGCTTCCGCATTGAGGTTGTCTTTTCGCATGGGGATAAATAAATCATCAGAAACGATCATCCTTCGCTCTCCTTTCGATGCAGCTTAATTCGTGGATCAATGATGCCGTACAGTACATCGACGACAAACATCAGGAAAATCAAAAGTGCGCTATAGAAGACTGTCGTTCCCATAATGACGGAATAGTCACGGTTATTAATGCCAGCGACGAAGTATTTCCCCATCCCAGGAATCGCAAATATTTTTTCGATCACAAAGCTGCCCGTTAAAACGTTGGCAATCAGTGCGCCTAAAAGCGTGACGACAGGCAAAATCGCATTACGCAGTGCGTGCTTCAACACGATCGTCGCCGGAGACAGCCCTTTTGCGCGAGCGGTTTCAATGTATTCCTGGGTCAACACTTCCAGCATGTTGGTACGAGTCAAACGAGCGATAATCGCAATCGGACCAAACGCCAATGCAAGCGCTGGCATAATCACATGCTGCCAAGACCCCCACGTTGCAGTCGGCAACAGCTTCCACTCGACCGCCAAATATTTGATTAATAAGGAAGCGACAACAAAGCTGGGAACAGATATCCCGATAACAGCAATAATCATGGCAAGGTAATCAATGAGACGGTTATGTCGTAACGCGGCGATCACACCAAGCGCGATACCAGTGATAATCGCAAAAACGACAGAAATCAGACCGAGTTGAAAAGAAACGGGGAATCCACGGGCGATCATTTTGTTGACCGTATCCGAGCTGTTGGCAATCGATGGCCCAAGATCAAACTGCACCAGCTTTTGCAAGTACAGTCCGTATTGGACGAGTAGTGGCTTATCCAGGTTGTAGTAGGCATTGAGGTTGGCAGCAACCGCTTCGTTTAATGCCTTTCCTTCTTTTTCAAAAGGAGATCCTGGAACGGCATGCATCAGGAAAAAGGTGAGGGTAATGATGAGCCATAAAGTCACGATCATGGAGATAAATCTGCGGAAGACAAAAGATAGCAAGGACTCTCCTCCTTTTCATCAAAAATCCGTAAAACCATGTTGGTGGCAGGGACGGAACTCTCGTAAATAAGCAAAAAACCCAGCAAATGCACGCGATCATGGCATTTGCTGGGTTTTACTTACGTGTATGCCGTGCATACGAATAAATAAAGCAGCGGGTGTATTCATTTGGTGACTGTGGCTTTATTTCTCGTGGAAACTGCTTGTTTGTACTTCTTTTGCGCGTCCTTGAACGCTGCGATCAATGTTTTTTGGGAAGATCCAAAATACCGAAAGCGAATCTCTTCGCCAATTTCCTCCGACGCCATAATTGAATGACCAATAAAGATCGACCGAGCAAAGTCAGACGTCAGTTGGACCGTGGAGGAACAGGCCGCATCTACGATCTTGTCGTTGGAAGTATCGACAACCAATCCGATAAAAAAAGCACTGAACTGCTGTGTAATCGGATTATTCGAAGAGGACTGTGCATCGCCTACGATATAAATGGTATCTTTATCAAACAAATCAATAACCCCACTTTTACTATGCTTAACGGACCGGCAAACGGGATGTTCGGAGAGCGACTTCCTCACAATCGCAAGCTGGGTAAGCACTTTCCTACATAGTACCAGAAGAATTTGCAATTTGTAAATAAGTCTGACTAATCTTTCAGTTCTTCTACAGATACGACTGGAAACGAATGTGACGGCAGCATCGGTAGAAACGGTCGCTCGTCGATGTAGGCCACTACGACATGGGATGGACCGACCATTGTTTTCGGTGCTAGCTGTAGTTCCTCCCCACGCTCAGTTACGACGGTAATCTTCAGCATGCCACCTCCCGGACGAGCTGGCCCTTTCGTTGCCCGCTCTTGCACGAGTGTTTTCCCATTGTACTGTAAGCGTAATTGGAGGTCATTACGCCACGAACGGAAATCCACATAATAGCGCGAGAAAGGTATGGGATCAGTGGTCACACTGTCTTCTTGAGGGACGAACATGGCTTGCTCACGACGGTATCCACCATTTTCGTACATTCTGTCATCAAAACGTTCAAGAGCCTCGTCTTCTAGCAGATCAATCACACCCTCTGTTTTCAATACAGGATCAACAGCAAAGGTGGCGTGATGATTAGACAACTCCAAGAGTATCTTCACTTCTGTTTTTTTCTGCATGGCGATGTCTGCATCTACAATAAACATACCTACCAGCAAAAAGAACAGCATCGTAGAAATGGATAAGATGTTTATACCCGTAACGATAGCCTCCTAACGGGAGCTTTTACAGATCGTAGTCCATGATATTAACTGTGCCTATTCTTTGGACTTGCAAGGAATCAGCTGGCATTGGAATCCATGAGGTAAAGCGGGGGTATGGAATTGCCAGCTCCACAACAAACTCATCTTCGTGGCTCCACAGAACGGGATCAAGTGAACGAGTGAGAGTGACACTGACAGACAGGTCTTGATCTGGAATGGAGAACTTTTTCTCTCTCAGCTCCCGAGCGATCAATGCCCGAACCTCTTTTTGTAAGTTGGCTTCACTCGTTCCACCATGGTTGCTGACGTATTTTGTAGCGGCCGCGCTCACTTCCAATAATTCGTTTCTGGCCTGAACAACCGTATGTACCTGTAAAAGTCCTAATGGAACGAGTAGCATAACCATAATGTTCAGAATCACAGCGATTAATTGACCCATTAGCCTGTACCAAAACGCGTTACTTCAGCGAGCAAATCACCGAAAAACTGCGTGCATGCCGAAAGGAGATTTTGCGGACCGGTTAGAAGCAAACCTACTGTCAAAGGCAAAACAATAGCCATTACAGCCAAAATGCTAATCATTTTATTCATGCACTACCACCCTGGATCAAAGTATTCGGACGGCCGGCTTCCCGTAAAGGAAAAGGATGTATCCCCCTCCACAAATTTGTGCAGCCATTGGGTCACTTTTGAAGGCTGGATGGCAACCGACAAGGTAATCGCCTCCTGCCGCTCTTTGCGAGCTCGCTCGCTCTCGGTTCGAGGCCAGCTCCCAGCAAACGCATCCCCTGTCACTTCCCAACCTAGTTCTTTCATTTTAAGGAGATAGTAATCTGCTAACGTAGGCTCCAAATACCCGATGTCCTGCATATCATCCAATAAGTCAGCATAGATTCCACGGGCAATCGCCCTTTCCATTGCGTACAAGTGGTAAGCTCCCAATGCAGAAGTAATCAATAGAAGGACCAGTAAACAAATAAGAAAGACTTTTGCTTTTACCATCGTTTTAGAAACGCCAGCTCCTCTTTAATGGAAGATGATAGTCGCTGCTCGATACACCCTTTCCTGTTGTGTCTGTTTAAGCTGCTCCTCTGGCTGGAGATTCCAAAGCACCGCGCACAAGCTCCCTACCATAATCGAAATGATGAGAAGAACGTGGATGTGCAGCATCAGTTTGACGACGTATAGGATGTGCCGTTTTGCATCCTGAAGTTAATGTTTTCATTTCGGGTATCGTAGTTCAGCGATGTGATGGATTGGTTAATGCTCTCGGCCGAATCGTTTGCGGCAGGGCTTAACTCATTGCCATAGCTGCTGACACCGATCCCTAACACCATGACGCATGCTAAAAATATAAAAAACATTTTCGACATCTCGAATTTCCCCTTTTCTCATACGTGATTTAAGGTATGGCTTTATCGATCCACCCAACTGCTCGATCTCTCAGGCCGTCCTCTCTCACTACCGATGTGTTTATTTCGGACAAACTAGAAACGATTATTCCTAAAGAGAAAACGATGCACATGATGATAGATAATAGCTTGGTCATGAGTTGCTCCTCCTCAGGTCAAATATTTATCCAGAATTTCTGTAAGCAGCTTATACCAAGGAAACATAGCTACCAATAACCCCATGTAAAATGCCGGGTAGACAATCACTGTGTAGCCAATCCCCAAAGATTTTATCTTTTTTCGATGACGGAACATTCTTCGGTGGTCGACAGCCCACTCCATTCGTTGCATAGTTGCACTTACTTGTCCTTCGCTCAGCGTCTCAATTGTACGCATGCTCGATACGAGGATAATTCCGTCGTCGACGCCAATTTTGCGTTTAAAGCTCTCAAGTGCCTCATTTGGGTCTCTGTTCCAATCAGATAAAGTAGGGATATACTCTTTTAGCTTTCTAGTAGGTCTTGCTGCCTTGACCATGGCATTGTAAATGGGCACCTGATTTTCTAGAAGGGTCACATAGCGATTGATAAATCTGGCGATATCTGTGCTCAGCATATCTTCCCTGTGATTTGCCCACATCTTCAAGCCCATGTACGGAAGCATGTAACTCCCGGCAGATGCCAGGCACATCGACAAAAGTGGAAATGATTCCATTCGGCTTAAGACGACCCACATAAGAATCAGGATGCAAACGGCACTTCCAGTCAACAATTGCAGAAACACCCACTCCGGTTTTCCCCATCCAAAAGGCCTTCCTGCTCGTGATAGTAACTGTTCCCATTTGTCGTCTTCGTCAGGCTTGAGTACCTGCTCCCACTTTCCCCACCACACCCCGGAAACAAACAGCTTCGGCTTTTGCTTGTGAAACAAATACTTCCCGATCATAAACGTTGCACTAAAAACAAATAGAGCGCCTAATCCAAGGTAGGTATACATTATTAGTATTGGCATTAGCGATATCTCCTTCCCCAAATAAACGCCAACAGGATCGAAAAGGTCCACACAGTCGTCGCAATCGCTAATATGGCTTGTCCGTCTGGCGTGTAGAAATAGAGACGATAGGAGTCTTGAAGCAACCCTTGATTGTAGGGGATCAAACATATACAAATCGCTATAACGATAAGCAGGCTGATCCAAATGGAGTATATTTCACTATCACGCTCATGCTTTTCATCTTGTTGTACAAACATCTCATTCGTTAACCGATTTAGAGGTGATTGAATATCTTCTGTTTCTCCTTCCAAACCGCTGGAAATATACGTTGCAAAATCAAAAGCCCACGGATGGTCCAGTCTTTGCGCAAATTGTTCTACTGCCGCAACCGAGTTTCCCCCATCCGAAAGGCTATTGTTCAGCAGAAGGAGGTCAGGCAATAACTCTTTCGGGCATTCCTCTATCATTTCGCGAAAGGTAAGGACGATGTTTTTGCGACTGTTATAATAACGGGCAAACAATTCTACGAAACGACAGAATGAGCTGATTTTTTTATTCATTTGGACGGTATAGCGTGCGTATAGAATCAGTGTTGGCAGCAAGAGGAATAAGAGAAAAAGCGACAAAGATACAATCATATTTCCTAGCAAAATACCTGAGATGAATCCCGCTATCCCGCCAATCATGGATAGTATTAAGTACCCTTCTGCTGTACCTCCCACGATTTGACACCAACGCTCAAAGCGTTCATACATCATGCGCCGGGTAGAATGCCTTAAAAATTTCTCTCTCCATACCTCAACTGTGCGCGGGAAGAACACGCGTGGACTTCTCCATCCCTTATACAGGTGTAAGCCGAGAAACAGAAAGCCAGAGAAGAGACATAGAAACACCGGGAAAAGAAATGTGTAAATCATAGCTGCCTGCCTACATCGGTAAGACGTAGCTCTTTCAATACTTCAATGTCTGCTTTGCCGACGTAACACATGTATTCAACTAAATGTGGGCTCAGTTGATTTCCCGTCCATTCATAAGCTCCCGTCTGCATGTTGCGGCCTACGAGGGGAATAGATTCGACTCGGTTAAAAGATGAATTCCACTCCGTTGTATGAATGGCATCAATAAAACGGTGACCACTGTTGCGGTATGTAAGCGAATTGACAAAATTGACTGCTCTGCTAATCCGCTCCTGGGTCAGCTCGACACTCCGCCCTCCGTATTGATACACAAGATCGGTCAAGTCATGTAACGCTCTATGAGCAAATCGTTCGTGCATCGCTCCGATTGTTGCGTCCGTCCCTCTGATTCCGGCATTTATAAAATGGTACGCTTCTATCGGCTCGCGAATTTCTCCAATCAAAATTGTATTTGCGGTTGATCGGTACATGTCTTTGAAGCAATGCCCTAATTCAATGCCGATTTCCTCCACGTTTTGGAGTTCAATCACTTCACCTCGCCAAATATCACCAAATCGCATCTCGTGTTCACTTTCAAAGATTGTGATATATTCTGTCCGAGGGTCCTTCAGCTTCATCATACACATCATCAGCGTTGTTTTCCCTGCAGCCATCGGTCCAATAACCAGTACATTGCTGCGTCCGTACACTTGCTGTTCCATTAGCCATTGAATTCTTTCGTCGAAAGCTGGCTGTTGCTGTGTACGAAGTTGGTCGAGTGAAAAAGTAGGCGTTGTAAATCGTCTAACCAGAATGGTCGGTACTCTGGAATAAGGGAAAGTGAACATAGTCAGTCTCGCTTTTAGTGAATGTAAGTATCCGCTCAATCTAGGTTTTTTCTCGTTAAAAGATAGACCCGCTGTATTGGTCAACTTTTGTTGAAGGGTTTCAACCTCTTTCCAGCTTGGTTTGTAAGAGAGAAATTTTTTGACCCCTTGCTCCAAGTAGGCAATGTTGCGGTTTGCAGAAATTCGCACTTCCTCTACCCACGGAGATAAATGGAGGACGGCATCGAGTATGCCCCACCCGTATGTAGAAAAGGTGAGACCTTCGTAACCATTGACATGCGGCAAAATTTGTTCGGTTACTGGTCGTTGGAGGACTTCCTCAAAATAATGCTGTAAGCGAAGAATAATATGGTTGTGACTATCACGATCTCCCTGTTCTGCCAAAGCGAGAATTCGTTGCATCTCTAACTTCTCTTCGCGAGTTTTGCCAAAATGATTTAAATAATCTCTCGCTGCTTGTTTAATATCCTCGATGGTTTGGATGTCGGATCCAACTGGTTGTTCTCGTTCTATCCCTCTCATCAGCAAATCACCGCACTTTTATCCATATATTGTGCCTTAGCAATTTCCTTCAAACTGCTGATGTACGATTTGGGAGCGAAAAACTCTTCTATTAATACACTGCAGCTCTGATGAGATTGATTGAGCCTGCTCTCCGAAATGCGTGGTACTACACCGTAGACTGAAACATCTTCCCCGATTCGAAAGGGTTGCCCAGGATCTAAATGACTGAGCAGAACCTCGCATTTCACTCCTCTTTCTCTCCAGTTGTGCAACCACTCTCTGGCACTATCGATACTAAAGGGATCAGCTCTCACGAACAAAAGATTGCGGTCAACGGTATGAAGCAACCGCTGTAGAGTCTCAGACTCAGGAAAGCAGTAACCCCAATCGACGTATACATAGTCAAATTGCATGCGAAACACACGAATTAGATTGCTTAATTCTGAGCTTTTCCATTTGCTAGCAGCATGTGCGTAATACAAATTTGGCAAGTGCTCGCTCTGTTTGCAGACATTGCTCCAGTTACGCTTGGCAGTTGTTTGTATATCGATAAAGTCAGGACGAAATAAAGATAATTGATGTTGTTGGAGCTTGAAGAAACGTGTTAGATCCGGCTTGGCGTCATTCATATCAAGTACGACAATGCGCTTTTCAGGATGCTGTCTCGCTAGGATGACGGGATAATTAATACAAAAGGTAGTAATGCCAGAAGCTCCGTAGCTCAATAAAGCGTAAACGAGCCCTTTTTCTTTTGACGATCCGATATCTGCACACTCTTGCACGAAGCCTAGAATCAGACTGATTTGATGGCGTATTTCTTCTTGTGATAAATGGGCCGATAACAGGTATACATGCTCTAGCCCGGACTCCTCCGCTACCTTCTCAATCATCTTCTCATCCCGATAGAGAGGAACAATAATTAACGGTGAGTTTGGTGGGAGTTGTGCTTTCAGGGCCGGAAGCCATTCCCAAACGGGAGAGTTGAACATTTCGGAAAAGATCACGGTAGCTTCTGGCATATAAAGCTGCACAAGCCGTGAAAATTCCTCCGCCGACTCAGCTACCAGCACATCACTGTAAACAGGCATATACGTCTTGGCGAGTGACTTCATCGGATAACAAACCAAAATTTTCATGACGCTTGCTCCTTTGAACCCATGATATGACCTACCTGAAGCATCCCATATGACATTGCCTCGCTTACTATCACATACTCCTCGTCTGTCAAATTAAAGCCGATAAAAGCAGGTAGTGCTGTTGGCTGGACCCGGTAGTCACGATATCGTTTTTCGCCATTCTGCAACGGCTTTTCTCGTGATCCATGAAAGATGGAATCCATCTGATCAGGAGATGGCAACAAGCTCGGCTTTAATGTATAGATTTCAATACCATTACTGTCCCTCACGCTTGCAAGCTGACTTTCAAATAACAAATCTGCCGTATCATTGGTTTTTCGAAAATGCAGTGGTGCAGGATAGTCTTGCAGCTCCGAGAGATTCTTGTATTTGACCCAAATTTTCACATGATCACCCTTGCGTAATTCCGTTAAAGGATGAATGGATAGTAGGGGGAACTCGTAGCGCGCCTCCCCTTTTTCCGGTAAAAGCTGCGAATCTGTCAGCTTTTCCACTAATAATTGCTCGCCTTCGTATATAGTCTGCGTGCTCCTTTTCCCCAAAACGGTATCCAAATCACGCGCTGAACCTGGAAGAATTTCATCCACTTCTTCCTGTACAAGTATCACATCATCTTGTGTAATCGGCTCGAAGGCTGATATTTCTTTCCCTGCAGCTACCTTTACAACTGGAGCAAAAAGCTTTTCTGCAGCCATCGCATCAATATATTGAGTCGCCGCATAAAAGGACGACCCTGCTAGCAGAAACGAAATTAAGCAAATGACAAGCAATGTTTGCTTCTTCATAACATCCTTCCTTTATAAGCATAAATCAATGACTGAAACTCAATTTCTTCCTCCGGGAAAAGCTCCAATAGTAGATTGGCTTTGGCGCTGGCCATTGCTGTTTTCTCTCCATCCATCAACGGAATCATGTCAGTTACCTGTGTAGCTCCAGGCTGCTGATCCCATAGGGAGAGCGTTCCTTCTACTTTTTTCATGATGCTTGTTCGAGACAATTGGCTATTCCACTTGTTTGCTATCATTTTTATTTTTCTTCTTTCTGTCTTCCACCAAGCAGGGGCTGGATCTACCAGGAACAAACGGGTAAGTCTAGCCAAATCTGCATCAAATACTACCCATATTTCGTCGGCATGCTCAAAAATTTGTTTGGAGTGGATATCATTCCAGTAGGAAGAAACATCAATGACAACAATGGGACTATCCTTACAAATCCGTAGTAACCAATTGGCTGTATCTGTTTGAGAAGATTCGTGCTGAAGTTGTGCTGGGGATTCTATCTGGATGCGAAGATGATTATTCTGCATGAGGAGCGATGGTGTAGGAGAATCTCTTACTTGTTGTCGAACTCTACGTTCAAAATCAAGTGCAAAATAATAATAGGAAGTCACTTTTGGTAACTCGCAAAGGGTGACAGGAATGCCTTTTCCTGACCATGCATACGCTAGGTTACTTGCAAGAAAACTAGCTCCAGCCTGTGCGTACAAACTCATAACAGCTATACATTTACGCTGATACGACTCCTGTTGCTCAACTATTGGTGGGGAAGCAAGCTTTTCTTTAAGCACTCTCCATTGCCGCTCTTCCTCAATAGACTGTGAAAACTCCTGCTGCTCCAAATCACGGAACCTGGAGACAAAGCGGCTCATTTGGTGAAACATGATTATCCCACCTGGGAATCATTTGATTTATTTTTACTGGCAATGTATTTCTCAAATTTCTCAACCATCTCTCGAACAGTGAGGGACTTGCGATGATAATAGTATATTTTGCGCAATCGCTCCCGTTCCTGAGCTGTCATTTCTGGTCTCACTTTCATAGCTAGCTCGATTAACAGAGCGAGTTCGACGTTGTTAGGTCTTCCTCTTCTCGGTGGATTAGCAAATAGCTCCTGCTGCTTTTTATTAAATGCGTTTGGATACTCTACCAGCCACATGTCCACCAACGTTTCAATATCTTCATGTGTACGTACACCGAGCTTCATCAAGTATTTAAAATATGTGGGGATGGGACGCTCACGTATCTGCCCATTTTGCCAACGGGCAAGGAATCCATTTGGCATAGTTAGATGCTTGGTTACGTCTCGGATGAGTGCTATCCGATTTGGCGATTGGTATTGAACGACTGCTTCCTTTACTAGCGTAAACAAAATGTCATGATAATTGACGCCTTTATACCCGCTTCCATACTCTGTGATGTACCATTCCTCAACTGCTCGATCAAAATCTCTCCGGCAATTCGATAATTGAAGCTGATTCAGATGCTCATAAAACTCTTCCAGATCATACTGAACCATAAACTCTTCCTGGTAATCTCCAAAAACAAAAGCAATAAAGGATTCCTTAAACTCTTCCAATGACAACAATGTCAGCTTGTTTGTCTCCTCATAGCAGCGGTTGACTAATTCGATTGCACTCTTTGCCAACACGTCAAAATACCCCCATTTTCCTTTTTATAGAGCGATAGATATTCTCCAACAGCATTCTTGACTCGTTGAATCTTATTTAGCCTGATAAACCAGGCATTTCGCTTTATGGATCGCCTCACACGCACCCGTGCAAGGCGATTAAGAGAACCTACTCCGTTACAAAGTAAAGTTCTTCTCCGGTCGCGAAAAGAAGAGCGATCCTTCCCCCGCGCTCCATGACGGTTGGAGCATTCTCCATTACAATCAGTCCGTCATTGAGTACTACTCTTTCTCCAAATCGATGTACGGATTCGATCTGGAACGCTCCCTGCGGAACTCTTTCCACTGAAAGATATCTGCCGGGTTTGTGCTTCTGGTAGCGTACTTGTCGCCCTAGAAGCTGCTCCACGGATGCAGAGCATTTCTGGTGAGCCTCTACTGTTGCCATACGCAACGCCTCCTTCTCTCACCTGTAGAGTACGGCCGTTTCATCTGCTTATAAGCCTATGAAACTATCTCTACCGTAAAAAAAGACAGCAGGGTTGTGCAAATATTTTTATAACTCTTCCCAATAAGAGGGATCACTAAGTTCGGGATACATTTCAGTGACCATATCAAATGGTGAAAAGTAGAGTGTATCGACGAGAATTTTTAGTTTATATGTTTTCAGGAGAGTATACGCTCTCTCTGTTTTGCTGAAGATACTTGGCAGTTGACGCAAATCTGCCAGCTTTAGTAGATGCTTGCACATATAGTCGACGCATATTTTTGCCCGTTCCTCACCCTTTATGCTCTGAAAATAAGCCGGTGGAAAATGACGTCTTATTCCTGAAAGCACTTCTTGGTAAACCCATAGCACTCGTTGCTCTTCTGAAAGCCGAGGTAAATACGGATAAGCAAATTCTACGAAATAATACACATCCTCAGCCTTTGCCTCGATAGGCGGCTCAATAAATTCTCTTACTAAATGCAGCTTCAATTCTTTTACATCTTGCAAGCTCAATTCACGTCGAGCTTGCTCTGGCGTCCATCTTTTTACATTTTCAATCGCATATCTGACAACCAATTGGACTTTTTGCTTACGGTACTGCACCTCTTCGAACTCGTACGGGGAAAAACGCTTTTGCTCTCCGTTAAGAATTCGTTTGTACCGATCGACTATTTTTGAGGGCACTGTCATCTCACTCCTATCCCCATTTCTGGAATATACTACTAAATTACCATGCGGGATTAGGACAAAAATAACAGTACCTTTGTTCAAGATTGTGACTTTATTCATAGACTCCAGACTGGGAGACTCTGTTCATTTTTACAAAAAGCTCATCCCAAAATACAGGTATATTCTTTTCAACCTTTACTTCTAAATGATAGATTCCTTGCAAGTACAAATAAGGCCGTTCACCTTTTTGGTGAATGATAGAGACCTCTTCACTTGTCCCCTCCAGATTCGGCCTGTTTAATCTCCAAAGAATCCCCGCTTCTTCACGTGCCCCGCGAATGATATCCGCATCACGCCGTTCAGCTTCTTCTGTTGTCGCAAACAATCTGATTTGCTTATCACCGTTTGAATCCACGTACTCCCATTTTCCAGCCGCACGCGCTCCCTTGGTAATCAGATCGGCTGTATGTTGCATCCTCATTTTTAGATAATCTGTCTGCTCCAAAAATAACAGGATAGAGAGCAGGCTGCCCAAGCAGAAGAGAAAGAAGAGCACAGTAATCATTGTTGCCCCGCGCTCTTCCTTCACTCGAAACAAAAAATGGTGCAACAGATCATTCATTGCTTCTCCTCCGCATTTTCAACCATCATGTGATAGCTTTCGGTTATCTCGTATAATTCCCCCGTAGCGAGAAGCCGAAATGAAACTGTTGCTTCTGCTTTTACATGACTGCCTTTTCTCCAGCCGTTACCATCAAGCTCCAACTGCACATCTTTGTGAAGGACTCCGATACCTTGTGCTAATTCCGCTGTGCCTCGCTGTTTCGAATGGAATTTGGCCAAACCGAAATTGGGCTGCACTGCAGCAATTCTTCCTGCCTCATACGCAGCCGCCAATGCCTTTTGCTTGTTGTACATCATGCTGAATTGGTCAAAGGAGAATACGATCAAGATCCAAACTAAAGGAAACACCAAAATAAACTCAATCATTTGGCTGCCTCGCTCATCTTTCACCCTCGTACGTATCACTCGTCCCATGCGTGTGATCATCCGCTTGCTCCGATGACATCTTGTACGGATTGGAACACAAAAGCACCCAGCAAATATACCGCATAGGGGAATGAAAAGGCTGTTCTTTCCCTGCCTGGAAGCCATACTTGTCGATGAGACGACCATCCGGCTGCCATGATTTGAAGATTGTTGCGTAAACGAGCCCAATTTTGCGGATAGAACACCATAACAATCAGGCACAAAATGATGGAATGCAAAAACAAAGAATACACCACACTCCAGCTCGTCCAAGCACCAACAGCCATCAGCAACTTTTGATCCCCCATCCCCATCCCTTTTAAGATTACGGGACCAACTGTCAACAAAAAGGCTCCTGTCATACCTAACAATGCTCCAGCTAATAATTCACCTTCCCACTGATACCATAAGCCGACAGCAATAGATGGGAAAACAAGAGTATTCGGTATTTTTCTTTGTCTCCAATCCATCCATGCTGCCATTCCTAACACGCCTAGCAAGACTACGTTTGTCATTTGCTTATTTTTTCTTGCAGTTCCTTCAGCTTCTCGTCTTCGGCAGTGCCTAGTTGTGTCAGTGTCGGAATAAGCACAATCAAGATGACGGCAATGATAATGACCATTTCCACGATCGTAACACCGTCCTCCTCATACCAAAAACGCTTGACGTAATTTGCGAGGGCTCCCATTCCATTCACTCCTCATTGAGATTTTTGTTCTATTTTCACTCTGCCAAAAGACAGTGCCTCTCGCAAAAATATTTACACGCGCTTATTTTTCTACAAGCTTTCTCCTATGCCGATGAATGCAGGACCCATCACCAAGAACAACAACGGTAGGCCCATTAATAAAATGATAAAAGGCAATAACCTGATATTTAACCGATTCATATGGGTAGCAGCCTCGTCTTCTTGTTGTCTCACTTGCTCCTCTACTTGCACAGACAACATTTGTGATATACTAACCCCTTTTTTCATCGCCTCGTTCATCTCCAACGCGATGGTAGTCAACGAATCTACCTCCCACCGAAAAGCCAGCTCTTCAAGCGCCTTTCTCCAGTTCCCATGCCTTTTTTCTCCCATTTCTAGGCTCGCAAGCTCTCTACCAAGTCTTGCATCAAATCGTCTCGCTGTCTGCTTAACAGCCTGCTGCAATGGCATGCCTGCTTCCACCAGTGATTGCACAATGCTGAAAAAAATAGGAACCTGCTCACGAATTTCAGCTTTTGCCCGCTTGTCCGCCCAATCTAGCAGCATATTTGGCAACAAGTACAAAAATAAGCTAAACGTTAAGGGAAACCCATTCAACGTACCGATTTTTTCACCGTTAACCATGCTCATTGCCAAAGAAGCTAGAGATGAAGCAATGAAACACATACTGATGAGCCGGAACAAGACAATCTCTGTCAGACTTATATCGATCCCCAGACGCGCCAATGTTTCCTCTATTTTTTTCTTATCGACACCCGTCCATTTGTAGAAATGCTGTAGCAGTATCTGGTTTTTCTCCAAGCCTCGAATCAGTGTCCATCTTTTTCGTCCTTGTTGAAACGATTGCTCAAGCTTTGCCTGTTTCTCAGAATCAATCCTGCCCAAAAGTGTGGTGGAGAATGGTTCTCCCTTACTCACACAAGACGGCAAGCCGTACAGAAATATAGCAAAACTCATCACTATACTTATAACGAGAACGAACATTGAACCCTCTCCTATGCTCCCCTGCTTATGCTTTTATGCGCAACATAACGAATTGCTTCTCCCCCAACCAAAATAGAAGCCAAGCTTCCTAAAATCAGAAACCGTCCCCCCATTGTGGCCGTTAGTGGATCGAAATGATTGGGATTGTTCACATACAAAGCAATGACAAAAACAAACGGCATGACACTTAGTAAATTCACTTGTGCAACGATCTGAGCCATAGCTGCTTTTTGTCTACGGAGCGACTGTCGGCGCCGCAATATCGAAGAGGCAGCCAAATCGAGCGTTTTGGCCATGTCTCCGCCCATCTCACGTTGAATGTGGACAATGGTCGCTAAATATTTGACATCTGCTGATCCTGTACGTTCAAAGAATCGATTCATTACGTGCTCTAACGGGACTTGTGCCCGCAATAGCTCTACAATACGCCTGTATTCCTCTAATACGATTTCTGATAAAAACGGACTTGCCGCTACCTGTTCAAACGCATGTAAATACGATGGAGAAGTGCGTAAAGAACTGGCCATCAGACGAATCGCTTTTACATTGCCTGCTTCGAAATCGTCCTTTCGACGAGCTCCCCATACACTCACCAACCGTTCGGTAAACATAATCCCTGCCAGCAAAGCAGGCAATGCCATCCACCAAGACTGCAAGATCTGACTACTCACACCAAAGGACGCGATCCCCAATAAAAAAGAGAGGGTCACATACTGGTTTACCCCCCACCCTGAGCGCGATTTCGCCAACCTCTCCTCAAACTGCTTCCAAATCGTTTTTCTTTCCTGTTGGAGCACTTCTACGATTTCGTGCTTCCCCATCGGTTCTCGCATATAAAATTTGTTGGGCATGACCAATAACAGGATGGCCATCCCCATCCCTACCGCAACAGGTAAGCTAATATCCATACCTTCTCCTCCTATAGAGGTATTGGAGTGGTGAAAAAGACTTGCTCAATCTCCTCTCGCGACAGCCCTTTCTCTAGCCATCGTTTAATAAGTCGTTCTGGGCGATAGCCTGTCCATTTGAAGTGACCCTTTACTCTCCCATTCTCCACCCCAGTTGGTTCGTACACGTAGATATCCTGCAAATACACCCGATCAGGGAGAACCTGTTTAATGTTGCAAGCTCGTTTTATCCATTCTTCATGCGATTGACCCGTCCCCACTACCTCCGTTATCGCAACCACCTTGCGACTGCCATCTTCTTCAAAACGTTTTACTTGAACAATCAGATCCAGTGCTGAACCGATCATTAAATTGCGCTCCTCAGCACTATACCCTTCATCTGCTTTTCCAAATAAAATGGGCAATGTTGAATCGACCAAAGCTCGCGGTGAGTTTGCATGCGCTGTGCTCCAGCTACCAGGGTGATCCGTATTCATCGCCCAAAGCATATCTACGATTTCACCACCTCGTGTCTCACCGACCATAATGACATCCGGCCTTTTTCTCAAGGACAAACGAACACAATCCTTGATCGAAAACCCACCCTTGCCCTCATAATTCGCAGGTTTCGCTAAAAATCTGCGCACAAAAGGATGCTGAAGCTTCATCTCCAAAACGTCCTCGATCGTAATAATACTTAAATGATCAGGAACATACTGAGAGATGAGATTAAGCATGTGTGTCTTGCCTGAGCCTGTTCCTCCACTGACAATGCCAGACGCACGAGATAAACGGACGGCTCTGTTTAAAAAGAGAAGCATCGGCTCGCAAATGGAACCATACCGCAAGTAGTCGAACTCGCTGAGTAGCTCACGGTGTTTTCTGATCGTGAGCATATGACCATCGGGAGAAATAGAGCGATGCGTAGCAGCAACCCGGGAACCGTCTGGAAGCTGTGTATGCAACTCTGCTTTTGTTTCATTAAACTCACGCCCCATTGTCGCTGCAATTTGTTCCAATAAGCGCAGCAGCTCCTCCTCATCGCGAAAAACAGCAATGTCCGGCGATTCAAGACGACCAGTACTTTTTCTTTCAATGACGAGATAGTTATAGCGGTGAAAAAGAATCTCTGTGATGTCGTTATCCTCTAATAAGGCATCTAATGGCCCCCAACCGGTCAAAGAATGCAGCAATCGTTTTACTTCTGCTTCCATTTGTATGGATGCCAGGGTGGTTTGCGACTCCAACAGCATTCGAATGTCTGCCGTCAGCTCATCTAAAAAGAGTGGGGACTGCTTTTCCTCCCATAATCGTTTTCCGTATTTCTCGACAATCTGGGTACGTATCGATGTTTCTCTATCTGTCCCGACCCATTTTTCATTCGGCCGCTCGTGATCAGGGGCTTGCATTTTTTCGTGAAGCGTCGAAGGAACTCCCGTCATTCCCCTCCCCGCAGATCGTAATTCTTGCGCTGTGCGGACCTGATTAGAAATACCTAGTAACTGTTTTTTATCGAACATGACACCCTCCCTTATCCCCATAACCACTTAAAGAGAGATGTTTTCTCTTTTTGTTTCTCTTTTCCAGCAGCCTTCATTTGCTCCCCATCTACGGGGAACAGTGCTTTTCCTAATGTCTCAATGGCTTCCTTGGCCGGAATTCTCCCTGTCTGGAGCATGACTGGCGTTCCGGTGTTAATCGATTTTTTTACTTCCACATCGTCAGGTATTGAGAAGATTTTTTTGCTAGGGTGAAGTTGAAAGTAAGCACGAATTTCATCTAAGGTAAACATTTCTTTCCGCTGCAAACGATTCATGCAAATTTGAATGCGCTCTTCAGGGTACTCTGCTTCTCGCAACAGTTTCAGCAATCGTTGAATATTTTCAATGGAGTCTACCACCGGATTTCCCACCATCACGACATGCTCTGCAAAAAACAGAGCTTGAATCGTTGCATCTGTCGTATCAGGAGCCGTATCGATAAGAATAACGTCGTAGTTGCTTTGTTTTAACGTTTCGAGAATCAGATATAAATGATATTCACGGATTTCAAAGCTCTGCCGAATATCACGGGGAGAGGTAAGTACATGCAATCCCGTATCAGGATGAGCAACCACATATTTCTCGATTTGTTGTGGAGATAAAGGCAAGGCTTGTGCGTATTCCTGCCATTCCTCACTGCTAATGGAATACGGGTCTTTTCCTTGACTCTGAATAAACGAATGCAACTGAGCATCAAGATCCTTTACCCACGTAAAAAGATTAGGGGTACGAGGGAGATTCAAAGTAGTCGCAAATGTACCGAGATCAAGATTGAAGTCTACAGCGATTACCCGCAATGGGAGACCTTCGCTTTTTTGCATGGAAAAGAAAATCGCTAGCTCACGAGAAATAAATGTTTTTCCTACGCCACCCTTTGGGCCGTAAACAGTAATAAGCTGTTTGGGACGAGTCATTTCGGGAACTAGTCTATCTGTGATCGGCTCGGAGAATGAAGGCGGTTGGCTCGGATAACCCTTTGATTGTTCCTGGACTACATACTGGTTTTGTTGTGGTGCAGCTTCTGCTACCATGCCTGGAGGCTGTATCATCATGGCCAACGCTTCGATTTGCCCTGGTTCAATGGGCTTGGCAATAACCCATAAGCCTAAGTTCCGGAAAAACGGTTCCCACACCAGTTCATTGCTTGAGCAAGCAGCAATAAATGAAAGATGAGGAAAGGCTAGCCGAAACTGCTGACACAACACCCCTCTTTCCGTTCCCTTTATACCACCTAGCAACACCAAATGGGGTTGGTTTGCCTGTAATTTTGCCCATGCCTCTTCCACCCCGATTGCTTCCCCGCACACTTCTATCCATCTACTATTTATAAGTTGAGCCGTTAACAAGCGAACTGAATCTCGATCATCATCTACTATGAGCAAACGCCTCTTCACTCATGCTCCTCCTTTTGAATACCCCAGCGTGTTTTCGTCTTCATTAACTCTGCAGCGAATTTTGCGTCTCCTATTCCCGGATTTCCCCCATCCTTCACTGCCGCCAAGCCCAATCTGATTTTTCCATAATGAAGTGCGTGTGTTAGCAAGACAGCCTCATCACGTGTCAGGGAGAGAGTAACAGCTACCAAATTGGGATGATCACCTTCCATTTCGCGTTGAACGCCAATGATCGGCATGTTTTGCAATAGGAGTCCAGAATGTGCTCCTGTCTCATCTTCAAAGGAAGCATAGACGTGTACACTTTCTCCGCTTGATACATGTGGTGAAACTCCTGCTACATTGTCTACGGGAATGCTCATACCTGTCATTTTTTCTGATATCCCTCCGCTGCCTTGCGCCTTGCTTTTTTGTTCCAAATCACTTTGCAATAATGGTCGGCCTCCCTTCACTTGACGGGTGAATGCTAAACCGACAAGGCCCTGTCCTTCTTCCCATGGAATCAAGCCTGGAATGGGGGCAATGGGTTGTTGAAAGATCCCTCCCAGTCTCAGTGTCAATGGCTCCATATCCCTCGCTTCAAGTAATTGGCCACTTTCTTTTTCCACTGTTGATCGCAATTGTATATAGGTCACTTGATGCGGCTTCAAAATGATGTAGGTCGCTACACCTATACATGTAGCGAAAAGCAATATAGCCAATAATCGTAGCGGATGTATAGACATTCTCTCCCTCCTCTCCATTGTTTCTAGCGTAGGGGAGAATAGCGGGACAAAAAAAGAAAACAAAAAAACCGTGCAGAACAAATGCACGGTTACACCTATTACACAAAAAAAGCTGCATTCTCCATTACTTTTTACAAGTAATCGGGAATACAGCTTTTCGTCTTGTTCCTTCAAAACTGAATACGCATGATTGCTAAGAGTGTGTGGATAAGTCCTCGACC
>NZ_AKIX01000068.1:0-38644 GCF_000282075.1 Brevibacillus sp. BC25 | reverse complement strand
GCAGGCGCAGCCCCGCCTTTTCTTGGAAAAAGAATGCGGGGAGCAGGCTAGGAGGGAGAGAACGTTGGGTATCAAAAAGATTGGCATTTTGGGAGCGACTGGTGTTGTAGGCTATACAGCCTTTCAAACGATTTTGTCTAGGACGAACTATCCGATTTTGCTGGGCGGCAGAAATCCCGAGAAGTTACGTGAGCTTTTCACTGAAACGGGCGGTAGGCTGGAATGCCAGCAGGTGGATGTATTCAACGAGGAGGAACTGCATGACTTTTGCGGCCGAGTCGATCTCGTCATCAATTGTGCAGGGCCATCCAAGCAAATCGTTGATAAAGTTGCTGTCGCATGCCTCAAACATGAGGTTCATTACGTAGATGTGTCTGGAGATGAGCATCTGTATCAACAATTGCTCACTCGAAAGCAGGAAATCGAGGAAAAGGGACTGCTCTTTATCATCTCTGCTGGCGTTTACCCGGGGCTGTCGGAAGTTTTCCCAGCTTACGTCGCTGAAAATGATTTGGACGAAATCGATTTGCTCGAAGTCTTTTTTGCAGGACAGGGCGGGTTCTCACTCAATGCGGCCTATGACATCGTTTGCAGCATTGAAGAAGATACCGGATGGGGAATGTCTTACTTCAAGCAAGGAGAGGTCAAAAAAATAGACGGGCCGTTCCACCGCAACTACACGCTGCCGCATCCTGCTGGCAAACGCGACACGTATCCGGTAGTGACCAAGGAATTCGGACTTATGACCAAGCAGCATAAAATTGAATCCGCTTATTTTTACAACAGCTATCAAAGCAATGCCATCCTGAATCAATTTGTGATGATCAAGGCTTTGCAGCAATACAAGACCGAGGAACAAAAAAGAGCGTCAGCCAAGCTGCTGCTGGAACAGTTTGAGGCAAAGCAGCTAGGTGTGAAAGATTTTACGATGTTCCACCTGCATACGACAGGAAAGCGTGACGGTAAAAAAGTACGGGTCTTCTCCACTCTTCTGTACCCGGGCGACTGGAATCGGATATCTGGCATCATCGCGGCCTCAGTGGCCCACCTGATCGCGGAAGATCAGAACAGAAAAACAGGCTGCTTTTTCGTAGCAGAAGGCGTATCGGCGACACGCCTGATTGATGCGCTTCGCGAGCAGCAGGTCGAACTCATGCATTCCATCATGGAAATGAAGTAGGGGTGACGTATGACAAAGAATCGTAAGTTGCGTACCGTGGTATGCGGTTCCCGCTTTGGACAGTTCTACTTGGAAGCGGTAAGGGCATTGCCTGAGCAGTTTGAATTGGTAGGGCTCTTGGCAAAAGGAAGTGAACGCTCGCGTAAATGCGCCGAGCGAAATGGCATCCCGCTGTACACCGATGTCAATCAATTACCTGCTGACATTGATCTGGCTTGCGTCGTATTGCGTTCCACCGTGATGGGCGGCAATGGAACAGAGCTGTCGATCCAACTGCTTGCCAAGGGCATTCACGTCATTTCGGAAGAGCCGATCCACCACAAAGATTTGGCGTTGTGCCTAAAGCATGCCAAGCAAAACGGTGTTCATTTTATGACGGGCGACCTCTACGTACATTTGCCTGCTGTTCGTCGCTTTATTGCTTGCGCTCGTACGATGCTGGCTGTGCAGCCTGCCTTGTACATCGAGGCTGCTTGCGCTACACAGGTGTCCTTCCCGCTCATGCACATTTTGCAGGAAGCCCTCCCTTCTATTCGTCCGTGGAAAATCAGTCATGTCATCAAGGATGAGGGGCCGTTCCAAGTGTTGATCGGACAGCTGGGCAAAATTCCGATTACGCTGCGTGCCCACAATGAAGTCGATCCAGATGATCCAGACAACCATCTGCATTTGCTGCATCGCTTGACGATTGGTGTAGCTGGCGGGAGCTTGTCGCTTACAGACACGCATGGTCCCGTCGTATGGCAGCCGCGTCTGCACGTACCGGATCTTCC
This sequence comes from Brevibacillus sp. BC25, assembly GCF_000282075.1. Taxonomy (NCBI): domain Bacteria; kingdom Bacillati; phylum Bacillota; class Bacilli; order Caryophanales; family Paenibacillaceae; genus Brevibacillus; species Brevibacillus sp. BC25. The sequence goes on along the minus strand of NZ_AKIX01000068.1, from coordinate 36,691 downwards.
CGACATTCATGGTGAGCTGACAGTGTCTCCACCCGCACACATGCTGGAAAACAGTACACACATACTGGGACCACAGGAGACGCCGACCTATCGGGACATTCTTACGAAGCAGTGGCCGCAAGCTATCGGACGCGATTTACTCATCATGCGAGATAGGATCATGGGGCAGGTCGATAAGGCTGCGATGGAAACGCGCGCGCAGCAGGAGCTATTGTGCTCACGACAGTGGCAAGAATGGACGCAGGCATTGGGATATCCCGTGCTGCGCTCGCATGGCAGCCATGAGCCGTTGTCGTTAGCGTCTCTCGAACAAGCAGCCTGGAGCATTCCGGACGACGAATTCCACGACACTGCATCACCCAGTGATGCGACTTTGGCGGAAAACAACGATGTTTTTGCATGCACGGCGTCTGCCGAGAGCGAGCTAAAAGGGATCGATGCCGTGCAGGTAAATACGTGCATTGAGCGCCTAGATACAGCAGCGGTGGCCTCCATGCTGCTTGCACTGCAATCCCAAGGGGCACTGACAGCGGGACAGCATTCCTATACGGCGTCAGACATTTTCACTGCTGCAAACGTCGCAGAACGTCATCATCCAGTCATCAAGCGCTGGCTGCACATCTTGACGGATCGTGGCTACCTGAAATATACCACTGGCGAGTATCAATGCGGCATTCAGATGACGCGAGAGGAAGTAGAACGACGGTGGGATTTAGCCAAAAACGCTTGGAATGGCAAGCTGGGCTCACCACTCGTCATGGATTATCTCAAGGACAATGCGGATCGGCTGCCACAGCTGATGGATGATACCCAGCAAGCTGCTTTGCTGCTATTTCCTGAGGGTCGCATGCATGTTGCCAATGCGCTTTATCGGGACACTCTTGTGGCGCGTTATTTGAACAAGTCGGTCGCAGAAGCAGTAGCGCGGATCGCGTCTACGACCAACTCGCTTCGTATCCTGGAGGTAGGCGCTGGGACTGGAGCAACTAGTGATGTGGTCGTGGACCGCCTGAGGGCGTTTGTTTCCAAAGGACTGAATGTGGAGTATGTCTACACGGATGTGTCCCACTTTTTCTTATCCTCTGCACGTGAAAGGTACAAAGATTACCCGTGGATGAAATATCAGGTGGTTGATATCGACAAAGATTTGTTTGCACAAGGCCTCACAGAAGGCAGCTTCGATATCGTGATTGCGGCAGGGATGTTGAACAACGCGCGGGACACGGATGAAGTCATTCAAGGGCTGTTGAAGACCCTTGCACCGGGAGGCTGGATGATTATTACGGAGCCAACTCGAGAATTCGTAGAAATGCTCATCTCCCAAGCTTTCATGATGACTCCACCAGTAGATGATAGGAAAAATACGCAATCGACCTTCATGACTGTCCAGCAGTGGCTCGATGTGTTTCAGCGAGCAGGCGTCAAGGAGCTTGCGGTTTTGCCTGAGGAGTCTCATCCAGTGGCACCACTTGGACAAAAGCTGTTCCTCATCAAGAACAACATCGATGTTGATGTACGTCAGCAGCTTTCCCCAACTGAAGACGAAATGGCCAAGCTCATTTAAATAGGAGAGTGTGCATATGCCCCAAAACCTCAAGACGAATAGCGTCGAGCTCTTGATACGCCTACGCAGAGATGGAATTTTTTTATGGGAGGAAAATGGGAGCCTGCGTTACAGAGCCCCAAGAGGAACACTTGCAGCGGATGATTTACAGGCGTTAAAAGAACAGAAAGCAGACATTCTCGCTCTTTTGCGAGCCGAATCCCAACCGGTGAAGGTGGTGCCAGATCCAGCAGCGCGATTTGTGCCTTTTCCCCTGACAGATGTGCAGTCTGCTTATTTGCTGGGCCGGTATGAGCTGTTTGGCTATGGTGGCGTGGCGTGCCATATCTACATGGAGCTGGACTATCCCGAGCTTGATCCGAAACGGGCGGAGGATGCGTGGAACCTGCTCATTGCCAGACATGACATGCTTCGTGCAACCATTGATCAGAACGGTCAGCAGCGCATTCTGGAGAAGGTTCCGCGTTTGACGATTACATATACAGATACTAGTGGCATGGATGAGCAGGAGGCAGGAACAAGGCTCAATGACATACGCGAAGCAATGGGACATCGCGTGTATGATACAGCCAAATGGCCGTTGTTTGATATCGGCTTGACGAAAACGAGCGACAGGGCTGTACTCCATGTATCGATGGAATTTCTCATCGCGGATTGGGCGAGTATTTGGCTCTTGCTGGGTGAGTTCGAGGTCCTTTACAAAGAACCGGGAAAAACATTGCCCACGTTGCCGATTACGTTTCGCGATTACGTATTTGCCGAACGCAGTCTAAGAGAGACTACGGCTTATGGCAGAGACAAAGCGTACTGGCAGCAACGAATCGATGCATTGCCACAGGCTCCAGACCTGCCAATGGCGAGACAGCAGACCCAGAATGGAGACGCACGTTTTTGCCGTCGCTTCATTCGGTTAGATAATGCTTCGTGGGATGCCTTCAAGCAGCGTGCCCAGCAGCGAGGATTGACGCCAACCTCCGCAGTGATGACAGCCTTTGCCGCTGTGATCGAACGCTGGAGTCGAAATCGTGCGTTTTGCCTGAATTTGACGTTGCTGAACAGACAGCCGCTGCATGAGCGAGTCCATGAGATTGTCGGGGATTTCACATCCGTCAATTTGCTTGCAGTTGATTGGGGATTAGAGAGTTCTTTTCAGGGGCGGGCGAAAACCATTCAAAAACAGTTGTTTGAAGATTTGGATCACCGTTTGTTTTCCGGCGTGGAGGTCATGCGCGAGCTAGCTCGCAGGCGCGGGCGTGAAGCCGCTCTGATGCCAATCGTATTTACGAGCGCGATTGGGTTAGTGGAGCCAGCGGAAGGCGGTCAGCTACAGGGCAAAATTGCTGGGCATGGAATCAGTCAAACGCCACAGGTTTTCATCGATTGCCAAGCCATGGACAGCTCGGCAGGCTTGCAGGTGAACTGGGATGTGCGGGAGGGTGTTTTCCCTCTGCATGTCGTTGACGACATGTTTGATACTTTTGCAAAATTACTGCAATCTTTGGCGGACAGCGAGCAAGTGTGGGAGGGAGCTGACGAAATTACGTTACCAGACTGGCAGCGAGAAGAGCGTCAGCAGGTGAATGCGACCACTACAGCTTTACCAGAGTACGCCCTGCATCAGCCAATCGTCGCGCAAGCAATGACGACGCCAGATCGTCCAGCCGTGATTGACAGTGAAGGACAGATTTCCTATGCAGAACTGGTGAAACGAGCTGCCGCAGTAGCAGGGAAGCTGAAAGAGCTGGGCTGCCGCGAGCAAGACCGCGTTGCCATCGTGATGGAAAAAGGCGCGCATCAAGTCACAGCCGTACTCGGTACATTGTTTGCCGGAGCCGTCTATGTACCTATTGATCTGAAGCAACCCGAGATGCGCCGACAGGCCATGATGGAACAGGCGGACATTCGTTATGCCTTGACGGTATCTGCCAACCAGTTGCAATGGTCAGACTTTATTCAAACGATTGCAGTAGATCATGTGAGCCCGCAGCATGAACCATTGATACTGCCTGACCTAAACCCGGATTTGCCTGCGTACATCATCTATACGTCTGGCTCCACGGGACAGCCCAAAGGTGTCGTCATCAGCCACCGTGCAGCAGCGAATACAATCGAGGACATGCTTCGTCGCTTTGCAATCACGGAAAATGACCGCGTACTTGGCCTTGCCCAGCTGAGCTTTGATTTATCTGTCTACGATATTTTTGCCACGCTTTCTGTTGGTGGTGCGGTCGTGTATCCTCATCCCGATCGTCAAACGGACCCGTCCCATTGGAGTGAGCTGATAGCCGGGCATGACATCACCGTGTGGAATTCCGTTCCGGCCCTGATGCAGATGCTGGTCACGTATTTGGATTCCACGCCAACTGTCAAAGTTGACAGCCTGCGCCTGGCCTTGCTTTCCGGTGACTGGATTCCGTTGACGCTGCCTGATCGGATGCAAAAATATCTGCCTTCTGCACAGATCGTCAGTCTCGGCGGTGCCACGGAAGCATCGATCTGGTCGAACTACCATCTGTACAAAGGACTGGAAGCAGACTGGAACAGTATTCCGTATGGCCGCCCGCTCGCCAATCAAGGCTTCCGCGTCCTCGATTCGCAGATGCGCGATTGCCCGGTGTGGGTGATCGGGGATCTGTATATTACCGGAGCTGGCTTGGCGGAGGGCTATGTAGGAGATCAACGGCTCACGGAGGAAAGGTTCGTCTCCCACCCTGTGGATGGAGAGAGACTCTACCGAACCGGTGATTTGGGCCGCTACACAACAGGCGGCGAAATCGAGTTTATTGGTCGCGAAGACAATCAGGTCAAAATCAGGGGGCATCGGATCGAGCTAGGTGAAATTGAATCGGCCCTGCTCAAACACCCTGCTGTCGCCGCAGCTGGTGTCGTGCTGGATGGAGCGAGTGACGAGCCTGTTTTGCTTGGGATTGTGGAAAGTGCCCGCAAGATGGATCTTGACCTTGGAGCGGAGAGAGCAGAATTCGCGATGCTCGTAAATGGGAGCAGTGAAGAAACGGGCATTGAGGTCAATCAGCGCATTGTTATGCTTTTGCAACAGATTGCACGACAGCATACAATCAAGCCTCTAAGGATATTGCAAGTCGGCACAGGAAACGGGGCGTTGACAGAGCATGTCTCGCAAGCGTTGGAAGGTTATGATGCAGAGTATATTAGCATGGATACAGTAGAAGAAGAGTATCGGGCACAAGGACTGGCACCGAACTCGTTCGACGTAGTTTTCGCTGTAGGATCGATAGAAAGCATCGACATGAGCAAGCTGAAAGAGCTAATTTGCCCGGGCGGGTGGCTCATTCTTGCAAAAGGGATAGAGGCGTCATGGATAAGTGAGTGGCAGAAGGAAGAAGACGGTCTTGTGTTCGTTTTGCAGAATGAGGGAGAGAGTCATTTGCTCGCTCATCGCGTGAAGCTGGACAAGGTGAGAGTCAGTGCCGCAGAGCTGGAAAAATTCCTTTCCTTACATCTGCCTGCCTATATGCTGCCTGCCCATCTGCAAGTCGTAGACGCACTGCCGCTTACCGGAAATGGAAAAATAGATCGCCGCGAGCTGGCAAAATGGCGCCCTGCATCGTCATTCGGACAAAATGCTGCTATGGAAGCTACAGAGGGGGCTGAATCTGATCCATTGGAAGTGCAGCTTGCTCACGTCTGGGCAGAAGCATTGGGAGTCTCGAGAATCGGTCGAACACAAAGCTTTTATGAGTACGGTGCAGATTCCCTCATCATGGCACAGGTAGCCGGAAAGCTTCGCGACAAGCTGGCGGAGGACTCGACGCACGCTGCCATCCCGTTTGATGTCTTGCTCAGGCAAATGCTCAACTTCCCGACCGTGGAAGCACTGGCTGGCTTCATACACATGCGCAATCAGGAGATGCAGCAGAGTGAGGAAATCGCATTGCCGAAAAAACGTAACAAGTCGAGCAATGCCGTGCTGATTCCATATGGCGGTGACGAATCTGGGCCGCTCCGGGTTGTGTTCCATGCCGTTTTGGGGACGATGGACAGTTTTCGTCCATTGATTGAACAGCTCAAAGTCCAGCAGACAGGAAGTATCGTCGGGATCGCTATTGACGATAGTGAGCGTTATTGCGCGCTAGAGCCGTCCGAGCTGATAGAAACCGTGGCTGATGATTATACCGAATGCTTGATCGATGTTTTGCGGGAAGCAGAGCAAAGACCTGTACAGCTCATCGGCTATTCTTTGGGCGGATTAATTGCCATTGAAGTGGCGAGAAGACTTGGGGAGCAGGGCGTCCCTATTCTGGACCTGGTTTTGATCGACATTCCTCCAATCCTGACAGAAGTGAACGACGATCTCTTGATTGAGGCACTATTTGTTCCGAACCTGAACATCACGCTAGAACAGGCTGATTTTGGAAAAGTGGATGAGCATGATTTTACTCGGGCGATTTTGCAGCTTGTAGAAAAATACGGGGATTGCATCCCACAAGGCTCAGCGTGCACCATCGGTGGAGACGAGGGGCTAGACCAGGTGGGAGAGCTGTTCCGCAAATTAGCCGCGTTTGACAGAAGAGAACGCTTCACTGCTTATGTTCATGCGCTAGGCAAAACATCAGGGGAACAGATGCCAGTGGAAATGGCGGAGGGCTTGTGCAAGGTGTTTGGGCAGAGCTTTAAAGCAGCTCGCTATACTCCTTTGCCATATATGGGAGACATTCGCTTCCTGCTGGCTCGTGAGCCGTTTCAATTTTTGCCAAGCACGAGCGAAGAGACTAACGCTTTTTGGCAAGATATATGCATTGGAGAACTGGAAGTAACAGAAATCGCCGGCAACCATTACAGCTGCATGGTAGGAGAGAATACGGTCAAGCTGGCGGAGCTGTTAGCAGTACCACTCGGCACCAAATAACTTCTTCGTTTAGCAATCAAAGACAGCGGGAGACAAGGACGACAAAATAACGTCCTTTGTCTCCCGCTGCTCTTTTTCCTCACCGCAAGAATCATTCCTACAAAAAAGAAACCCTCATTTGTTCATCACGTATTACTACAGTGAAATCCAGCCCTAACAAAGTGAGGTGTCGTACATTGGCAATAGAGATATCGAAAGTAAGTACTTCAAGAGGGAAGATCCAATATCATTGTAGCGGAAACGGCAAACCCAATATCGTCCTCATTAACGGTGGTTCAGGCCCCATCGAAGGCTGGATGAAAATACTACCGGATCTTACAGAGACGTCATCTGTATTTTCCTATAATCGTCTTGGTGTTTCGGGTAGTGATAAGCCGCAAGAACCCCAAGATGGACTCACGATTGTAGAAACGTTACGGGAGACATTAAAGACAGTAGGATTTGAACCCCCATTTTTGCTAGTCGGACACTCATTAGGGGGATTATATGCAAATTTATTTGCCCGGCGTCACCCCAACGAAGTAGCTGGAGTCGTCTTTTTAGAATCCAGCCATCCAAAAGATATCGGTCTTGAAAAATATCAAGGTAAGGTAGTCAAAACGATAAACAAAATGCTCTCCATGTTTGATTCCTTGTCTCCCCATAAACAATTCAATGAAGTTCATTTTGTCAAAAAAACAGTGGAACAAATCCATGCAATCGAATATTTTCCCGACATACCTGTTTATGTGATTACAGGTGGAAAAGAAAATCGCATGATGCCAGAGGAAGTACGCAAAAAACGAATCGAGCATCAGTTGGAACTGCTTTCATTATCAAGCAACAGCAAACATATCCTCGCTGAAAAAAGTGGACATTTTCCTCAATTTACCGAGCCAAGAGTCGTCATTGATACGATCAAAGACTGTGTTGAACAAATACAACAAAAAACGTTGTAGCTCACCTGCCAAGCCGCGCTTTGCTACTCATTCGTCAGTCAGTTATTACATATCCTTTGTAGCAAATGTGTAACGGAGCTTTTCCTCTATTCGTGATATCCTGAAGATAGTAGCAATTCCGATCACGCAGAAAGGAAGAGGTCCATGTCAGCTGAGAAAGAGTCCCGACTCTGCCAACGCTCCAAACAGATTCATAACCGAATGTTTGTCGTGACCTGCAAAGAGTTTTTGGTGAAGCAAGCAGACTTTCTGTTGGACGTATTCGCCGATGTAGTAGACGAGAATGGTCCTATCAAGAACGGTGCGAAAATTCAGGTAGGCTGGACCATTCTGCTGGTTTTCGAACGGGATGGGTATATGGAGATCGTCGCACCCGACTACGACGCGAACCCTTTTTCCGAAACAACGTCTGACCTGTCTGTGTCTTTGGTCGTGCAAATGGCGCAAAACAACTGTTTGCAAACCGTGCGAGCAGAAGGGGAAGCTGCTTTGTTCCAAGATAAAATCGTGGTGGCAAAAGGTGCATTTGAACAAGAACACGTCTATTTGCAGCGTGCAGAAGATGTTCGAAAAGGTGATTCCGGGTGGTATCTCGGGCCTGTGGAAGGCGAAGTAGACAGTGACCAGCTAGAGTCATACTACGTTTATCAACTGCTAAAGCTACGTCCGTCACTTTTGCAAGCATTGGCTCTGCCACGAGGCTACATAGTCGTTTTCCAAGGAGATCAAATCGAAGCAGTCTTGGACGAGCACGATGAAAATGTATGGCCGACACTCCATTAGCGGCTGCTATTTAACTCCGCAGATACTTTATTCACGAGCTGATCCGCTTGCCGCGTCGTTTCGGGCAAACGATAGTTGGGAGAGAGCTTGGTGATCCATGCGCATGCAGTTGGCAAAGAGATTCCGTGTCCGATTGAGACGAATATTGGTTTGATATTCGGTTGTGTGCGCAAGACCCCGCCGATGATTTCACCCTGATCAATCAAAGGGGAATACACGCCTCTTTCCTGTGCTGGTTCTTCGTATTCTCCTAGCAGTCTCGTTTTTCCGCAGCCAATGGTAGGAATGTCAAACAGGACGCCCAAATGACTGGCTAGTCCGAACCTTCGCGGGTGAGCGATTCCTTGCCCATCACAGACGACGAGCTGCGGTGTTGTTTTTAGCTCCTTGAATGCACGTACCAGTGGAGGCAGCTCTCGAAAAGAGAACAAGCCAGGAATATACGGGAATTCGACGGTGTCTTGAATGACGACAGACTCTATGACTTGCAGGGAAGTGGCGTCGAGGATCACGACACCAGCGACTAACAAATCAGACTCGGCATGATAGGCGACATCGACTCCGGCGATAAAGCGTACGTCTGTTAGTTGATCTTCTTTTTTTACTTGCTGGGCTAGTTGTCGCTGCAGGGTGATGGCCTCTTGCTCATCAATGTTCCAAGGATGTTGGATAATCGGCTCCATCTGGTTACCTCCGGATGATAGAAGATTTGTTCATTATATCCAATGGAAGCGCTGCGCTCCAAGTCTTAGGAACAATCCTGAGAAAATACATTGACTTCTCGGATGAAAAGCACTATTTTGTAACCGACCGAATGATCATGTTTGAGATGGAACGAGGAGGGCTCGTCGTGAAAATCGCAGTAGTAGGAAGCATCAATATGGATCTCGTAACCCATGTACATCATTTGCCCAAAGCAGGAGAAACGATCGCAAGCCATCACTTCGAGCTGATCCCGGGTGGAAAGGGAGCGAATCAGGCAGTAGCAGCGTCTCGCCTGGGTGCGCATGTCTCCATGATTGGAATGGTAGGAGAAGATGAGAACGGCCGGGTCATGCAGAAAGGGCTAACGGATGCGCACGTTCACATAGAGGGGATCAAATGCTCAGGTACAACAGGCATGGCTTTTATCAATGTAAGTGATGATGGGGAAAATAACATCGTACTCGTTCCGGGTGCGAATGCGCTCGTCAGCACGGAGCATATTGCCGACAATCTGTCTATTTTAAAGGACAGCGACGTCGTATTGCTCCAACTGGAAATCCCGATGCATGTCGTGGAATATACAGTCAAAGAGGCTGCTCGACTCGGCAAGCTGGTCATTTTAAATCCGGCACCTGCACGCGAGCTATCCAGTGAGCTATTAACCCATGTACATACCTTAACCCCAAATGAAACAGAGCTTTCTATTCTCACAGGAATGCCTGTATCCACGATAGATGAAGTGCATGCCGCAGCCAAAAAGCTTTTGTCTGGGGGACCAAAGCGCATCATCGTGACGTTGGGGGAAAAGGGTGCTCTCTTAGTAACCGACGATGAGGCGACCCATATCCCGGCTTTCCGCGTAGAGCCAGTGGATACAACTGCAGCCGGAGATTCCTTTACAGCAGCTTTTGCGGTTGGGATCACACAAGGAATGACAGAAACCGAAGCGGCCACTTTCGCCAGCAAAGTAGCAGCGATTGTCGTTACAAGGAACGGTGCTCAACCATCCCTGCCTACTTTGGATGAAGTACAAGCATACTCTTTTTAATGATGGAGAAGAATTAGAGACGATATAATCAATGATCAAGCCTATTTTGAGAGATGATTTTCAAAATGGGCTTTTTCTATAGGCATGGTTTACAGTTGCAGACATTTCATTTGTTGACCGAATGGTACATAATGTGTAAGATTTCCATAACAGTTGGAAACGAAAGGAGGATTCCGTTGAGCAAACGCGGCAGACCTCGTGATTTTGATTACACGTCCATCGTAGATGTGGCCATGAAAACATTTTGGTCAAAAGGCTACAATGGTTGTTCTACGCATGATTTATGCAGCGATACTGGATTAGGTAAAGGCAGCTTGTACAATACGTTTGGCAGCAAACAGGACCTTTATCTAGCAGTGGTGGAACACTACCACGATACTGGTATTCGTGAACAGCGGGCATTATTGGAAAGTCCGGGTTCCGTGAAAGAGCGGTTGCAAAAATTTTTAGCTTGGGCATTGGTGGAAGACTTTGAATCAACAAATCCAAAGGGATGTTTGCTGATCAATGCGGGATTGGAACGGGCAAAAGACGATCCCAAGATTGAAGAAATCGTCTCCAGACATGTTGAACTTCTAAAGCAAACCATGGAAAAAGTGATGGAGGAAGGCTTGCGAACGGGCGAAATTCCCCAAAAACGATCTGCTGTGGATTTGGCTAGCCTATTTTTAAGCAGTTACTACGGCTTCCGTGTGTTGAATACATCCACACAAAATCGGACATTGGCTGAACAAATCATGAATGGCACCATGGAATCTATCTTCGGCGCGTAATGCGCTCTTTTTTTTGAGTTATTTTTGTACCGATTGTTACAATAATTAGTAAGGAGTGTTCCTTCATGCCATCGATGATTTATTTGTTAGCGGTAGCGATTTTTGCGATGACGACTTCTGAATTTATGGTGGCCGGGATGATGAATGAGCTTGCCGATGATTTCGGTGTATCGATCCCCTCCATCGGGTATTTCATTACGGCGTATGCGGGTGCCATGGTGATAGGAGGCCCCATCCTAACAGCAACTCTCCTGCACATTCGCCGAAAACAAGCGCTGCTTTCTTTGGTTGCCGTCTTCTTTATTGGTCAAGCGTTAGGAGCAATGGCTTGGAGTTACGAGTCGATGATGCTTGCGCGTATCATTACGGGTATTGCTTCATCCGCAGCGTTTGGCATCTCCGTCAGTATTTCAGCCAGCTTGGTTCCCCCACATTCACGGGGAAAGGCGGCTTCGATTGTTTTGGCAGGCTTAATGATTGCTACTGTCATAGGGCTCCCTCTGACAACTGTTATTGCACAATATTTCGGCTGGAGAATGAGCTTTTGGGCTGTTGCGGTAGTCGTATTATTATCAGGGATCTTGATTCAATGGTTTCTTCCTTCCTCCGCACAAAAAGACCAGATGAACGGAAAGGATGAGCTTGCCAGGTTTCAAAATCCGCACCTTTGGGCCGCGTATACAACGAGTATGCTGATCATTGGCGGTACCTTCGCAGCGTTTAGTTATTTTACTCCGATTCTTACCGGTGTAACTGCATTTTCGGATGCGAGTATCCCGTATTTGCTTGCCCTTTATGGGATCGCGACCGTGATCGGAAATATCGTAATTGGCAGACTTGCTGATCGTTTTACCATGCGAATCCTTGTAGCGGGATTAAGTATACTCTTAGCGGCATTGGTTCTGTTTGCCGTAGGTGCCGAAAATAAATGGATCGCTGTACTGTCCATTGTTCTGATTGGCTTGACGGGTGTAGCGATGAATCCAGCCATGATCGCACGAGTCATGAATACAGCAGGCAGTGGGACGATGGTAAACACTGTGCATACTTCCTTTATTACATTGGGTGTTGCCATTGGTTCTTCCTTAGGCGGGATCGGGATCAGTAGTGGCTATGGGCTTGTTTCACCATTGTGGGTAGGCGCTTGTTTAGCTGTTATCGGGTTACTTTCAATCGTTCCCTATCTGCAAAAGAGCAAAGTGTAAAAAACCATACAATCCCTCTTGAAAGTCAAAGAAGGTCAAACTATAATAAGGTCAACGAAGGTCAGGAAAGGTCAAAGATCTTCTGAATTCCAAAACAACGCTTTTGGGGGGATTGAATATGCATTGTGAAATCTGCAAACAACGAGAAGCAACTGTGACTGTTCATATACGCGTACAAAATCAGCAACAAAAATACGATCTGTGCCAGGATTGCAAAACAAAGCTGACCAACCAAATGGGAGTGGGCATGGGCTTTAGTCCTTTCTCCTCCTTCTCTGGACTGGATGAGTTCCTGCAAGGCTTTGCCCAAGGCCAGGTGAATCCGGGCAAATCTTCTAGCCAACCGCGACCACAAGCACCAGAGCGTGGTGGAGGCATCCTCGATGACCTGGGGCGTAATCTCAACGACTCGGCACGTGCCGGACTGATTGATCCTGTGATTGGACGCGAACAGGAGATTGAGCGTGTCATTGAGATTTTGAACCGACGCAACAAAAACAATCCGGTTCTGATCGGGGAGCCAGGGGTCGGGAAGACGGCGATTGCGGAGGGTCTCGCCCTGCGTATTACGGAAGGGCAAATACCGACCAAGTTGAAAAACAAGCAGGTGTACATTTTAGATGTCGCCTCTCTGGTTGCAGGGACGGGAATTCGCGGACAGTTCGAGGAAAAAATGAAGCAAGTGATTGCCGAGCTGCAAAAACGCAAAAACGTCATCCTGTTTGTGGATGAGATTCATCTCTTGGTGGGAGCAGGTTCTGCGGAAGGATCTATGGATGCGGGGAACATCCTGAAGCCTGCACTGGCTCGCGGTGAGTTGCAGCTGATTGGGGCAACTACGTTAAAAGAGTATCGCGTGATTGAAAAAGACGCTGCTCTGGAGCGTCGCCTGCAGCCAGTCATGGTCAAGGAACCAACCGTAGAACAATCCATCGAGATTTTAAAAGGATTGCGTCCGAAATACGAAGCATTTCACCAAGTCGCTTACTCGGATGATGTCATCCGTGCCTCCGTGGAATACTCCCATCGTTACATCCAGGATCGATTCTTGCCTGACAAGGCGATTGATCTCATGGATGAAGTGGGCTCGCGCTTGAATCTGAGATCCTCCGCGGTTGATACGGCAGAGCTGCATGAGCGGCTGGCGCAAATCAATCAGGAGAAAAAGGAAGCGACAGAGCAAGAGGCATACGAACGAGCTGCTCGTCTGAGAGACGAGGAAGCGGGCATTTTAGAGAAGCTGGATCAGATTGAGGGCAAGGAGCAACGCGTCCAGGTTGACGTCACGGACATCCAGGCCTTGATCGAGCAAAAGACTGGGATTCCTGTTACCAAGCTGCAAAGTGATGAGCAGATGAAAATGAAAAACTTGGCAGCTCATTTGGAAGCAAAAATCATTGGGCAATCCGAGGCGGTCACACAAGTAGCGAAGGCGATTCGACGCAGTCGTGCAGGTCTGAAACCGAAAAACAGACCGATTGCTTCCTTCCTGTTCGTCGGTCCAACTGGCGTAGGGAAGACAGAGCTGTCCAAAGCATTGGCAGAGGAGCTGTTTGGTACCCGCGATTCCATGATCCGTCTCGATATGAGTGAGTACATGGAGAAGCACTCGGTATCCAAATTGATCGGTTCTCCTCCTGGTTACGTCGGTCATGAAGAAGCAGGTCAGCTGACAGAGCGCGTACGCCGCAATCCGTACAGCATTATCCTGCTGGATGAGATCGAAAAAGCACACCCGGACGTGATGCACATGTTCCTGCAAATTCTGGAGGATGGTCGTCTGACAGACAGTCAGGGTCGTACGGTGAATTTTAAGGAGACGGTCATCATTGCGACGAGCAATGCCGGTGTGAGCGAGCGGAAAATCTCCGTTGGCTTTGGAGCAAAAGCGCCCGAGCCTGCCACCGTGCTGGATTCTCTAGGGGCGTACTTCAAGCCGGAGTTCCTAAACCGCTTCGACTCGATCATTTCCTTTGCGCATCTGGAAAAACAGGATTTGGTCAAAATCGTCGATCTGCTGCTGCAAGATGTCATGGGCAATCTGGCTGAGCAAGGAATGGAGATCAGCGTGACAGATGCCGCAAAAGAAAAGCTGGCTGAACTGGGTTACAACCCTTCCTTCGGGGCACGTCCATTGCGTCGCGTGATTCAGCAATATGTCGAGGATGGCATTGCGGATCTGGTGATGGAAGAAGACAACGTGACATCGATGCTGATTGATGTAGAAGATGAAGGCATTCGTGTCAAAAAAGGATAACCAATCGTAAAAAAAGAAACCCCATATGTTTGATATGATCCCCTCATAGTGGACAGAAAAAAGTAAGCACCTTACTCTGTCTATTATGGGGGGATTTTCTCATGGGAAAAATCAGAAGAACTTTTGACGCTGCCTTTAAGAAAAAAGCAGTGGATTTATATATGAGAGATGGAATGGGTTATAAAACCGTAGCAAAAGAATTAGGTATCGAGCCTTCTGTAGTGCGTCGGTGGGTTGCACATTATCAAGCGGAAGGAATGACGGGTCTTGAAGAGAAACGAGGAAAAGCAAAAGGGCCTGGTATAGGTAGACCCAGAACGAATTCGGAGGATCCTGAGACTAAAATCAAGAGATTGGAAGCGGAAAACGCATTATTAAAAAAGCTCTTGCAGATGTGAAAGGTGGAATGGATTCTGTACCTCAAAGCAAAAGATTTGCTATCGTCAATAATTTAGCTAATCAAGGATATAGCATTCTGCTTTTATGCCATCTAGCCGAAGTCTCCAGAAGTGGATATTACAGATGGATGAAAAGGCAAGCCATCACCTCTCCAAAGCAGTTTGAAGATGAGCAGGTAAAGGAGAAGATCGCAGAGTGTTTTCATAAAGTCCGGGGAATCTATGGGTATCGTCGGATTAAAATATGGATCGAGAAGAAATATGAACAGCATATAAACCGCAAACGTATTCATCGATTAATGAAGGCTATGGGGCTTCAAGCGATCATTCGCAAGAAAAGGCCTTATTACGGCAAAAAAGAAGCGTACGTAATCTCAGACAATCTTCTGAACAGGAATTTCCATGCAGGAAAGCCAAGTGAGAAATGGGTCACCGACATTACTTATCTGATTTTTAATGGACAAAGACTGTATCTATCCGTCATTAAAGATCTATATAACAACGAGATCATCGCTTATCAGATAAGCCGAAGAAACGATTTGAAGCTCGTTATAGATACTCTCAAAAAGGCTAAAAGGAAACGAAATGTTCGAGGAATTCTGCTTCATAGTGATCAAGGGTTCCAATACACATCCCGTCCATATAACAACTTGATTAAGAAATACAAGATGGTAGCCAGTATGTCCCGAAAGGGAAACTGCTGGGATAATGCATGTATGGAGAACTTCTTTAGCCATTTTAAATCCGAGTGCTTTAACCGCTGTACGTTCCGTACAGTTGACGAAGTGAAACGTGAAGTCAAACATTACATCCATTTTTACAACCGTGAGCGTTTTCAGCAAAAATTAAACAACCTGAGTCCGTATGAATTCCGAACTCAGGTTGCTTAGAATGTCTTTTTTATTTCCTGTCTACTTGACAGGGGTCAGTTCAGTTTGGGGTTTCTTTGCTATTTATTCATGACTTTCTCATTGATGCCGTTGCTGACGCTAGTACTTTCCGTTTTCAGCTGGCGGCGCTTGGCGACGATTTTCTTCACCCATAACCCGACCAAGATGAGCGGTACCACGGTGAGAAAGATATAGAGAGAAACGTTATGGACCATATTTGCCGCCATTTTACCGTAAAAATAAAACAAGAACCCAACTACGTAAAATTTGACTGCCCGTCCAATTGCGGCATACCCGAGCAGTTTCCACAACGGGAATTTCAAGCAACCCGACATGATTGTAAATACTTTGAACGGAATCGGTGTAAACGAACCGATGAAGATCGCGACTTCGCCCTTCTTTTGGAACATCTCTGTGGCAGAATCAATCCATTCCTTCTTGAGGATTTTGTACAGAACGGATTTGCCTAGTACTTTCCCGATAAAATAACCGACGGGAGTTCCTATGAGACAAGCGATGTAGCCTACCGTTGCAATCCACAATGCCTGCGAAGGGTCAACGAGGCTGAGTGGCACTTGAAGAAAGAAGGCAGGAACGGGAAAGATGACTGCGTCTGCAAAAGAATGGATGAACATTCCCAAATAGCCGTATTCCATTAAGAAATCTAAAATGTTCTGAAACATCTATTTCTCCTTTGTCATTCTATCGATAACTGCCAGTCATCAACTCAATCGAGTCGGATCTTATCGGAATATTCAGCATCACGCTGAGTAAGCCCAACAAATTATATGTGTATAGATGCGATTCTACTTCAAACTGGCCGACTATGGAACGAATTTTTTTTGGATTGGGATTCACTTACTATACAACGTTATACCGCATTCGATGCATTTTGAAACAATTTTCACTGCATATTTTCTTTTACAAAGCCGCCAATAAATGGATTGAGAGATGCGAGGGTCTTTTCTACCGAGGCCCTCGTATACCAGCGAAATCATCGGGGTAAACCATGTTCCTGTATCTGATAATACGATGTAGATCGTTTTCTGGTTACGCAACAATCATTTACGTCCGCCTTAGTTTTTTTGGATCCACTCAATAGTTCCATTATCGAGATTTAGTTGTTGTCCAAAAACGAACTCTCGCCGGATTTTATCTACGACTTAAGGCGGATAGATGATCGGTGCATGCGGCGTAACTCATCCATCAACGCCTCAATCCCTTGCTCAATCACTGCTTCCTTGGCATAGGACACATTCAGCTTCAAAATATTTTCTTGCGGAAAGCCCATCAAGTAATTTTTTTCAGTAGCATCCACGAGGATCGAACGTTTTTTGAGCTGGCTGATAACAGCTGGGACCGGGATGGAATCGTTCAAAACAATGTGCGTATGAATCCCCGGATACGCAAAGGGTTGAAAGGTGAACAGATGCTCTTCATTCGCCGCAAAATGGTTCAAGGACGCCATCAGCAAGTTGGATCGCCGTTGATAGGAACTGCGAATTTTTTGCTTGTGACGATCAAACATTCCGCTTTTTAGGTAAATTTCCAACGCAGCTTGAGATAGCATGGAGCTGTCGATATCCATGAGTCGCTTGTGCTGGTTGAAGGAATCCTTTAGCGCGTCAGGTATAACGGCCACACCCAAACGCAGCCCGGGAAAAATAATTTTGGAATAGCTTTTTAAATAGATCGTGCGAGAAAAGCGATCATAGGTAAAGAGGGGATCCGCTTTGCTGTCATGCTCAAGGTCTGCCATGTAATCGTCTTCTACAATATAGACGTCGTACTGTTGGGCAAGCTCCACAATGCGCTGTTTATCCTTTCGGCTGTACGACGTACCGAGCGGACTATGATAGCGAGGCATCGTATAGAAAAACTTGATCTCTCCTGTTCGGAAAATAGACTCGAGCTCTTCTAAATCGATTCCTTGGGCAGTGCGTTTGATCCCGACGACAGGATGCTTGCGTACTTGCAAACTTTCAATGAAAAGGTGGTAGCTGGGCTGCTCAATCAGAACCGTTTCCTTGCCATTTGGAAAAGGAAGACTACACAGCAAGGATAGAGCTTGTTGGACACCGGAGGTAATGAAAATATTACTCGGGTCCGTAAAAACCTGATGGTTCCCAAGCAGCTTGGCGATGACGGCAATGAGCGATGGCAAGCCTTGTGTGGTTCCGTATATGAAAAGATCGTTTTTATAAGTTTCAATTGCTTTATTGATGCAGTGTTGAAAATCGACATAAGGAAAGAGGTCAGGATCGGGAGCAGAGGTCGCAAAATCGATCATGGACGTATCTGCGGGTTGGATCTTCCTTTGTTTTTTCACGACGTAGTAGCCGCTTCGGTCGACCGAGTAGATGAGGTGACGCTTTTCGAGCTCATCCAAAGTGCGGATTACAGTGCTCTTGCTGCATTGGTAGCGAGAGGCGAGCTCGCGAATGGAGGGAAGCCGGTCTCCGTCTCGATAGGAGAGGCTTTCAATCAATGTTTCAAGTTCATTTTGAAGCTGCAAATATTTGTGCATCCCAAAACATTCCCTTACAGCCGGATTTGTATCGGTACAGTTACTCCTTTTTTGCATTGTAGCACGATTAATCCCCCATTACTATTAACCTAAGACGGCCGTCTGTAAAAAGTCCCCAGTAGGAGAGATACATACGATGAAAGACCAACAAAAAGCGATTCTTGCGGCATTACTGAATGCAGGGATTACCGGCTTGTCGTTTTTGTTTCTGAAAATGGCACTCGCTGTAACCAATCCGGTTGATACTTTGGCACACCGTTTTACCGTGGCATTTATCGCTGCATCCATACCGATCGTGTTTGGGTGGATCAAGCTGTCCATCAAACCAAAAGACATGCTCACGATTATACCGCTCGCCATGCTGTACCCTATTCTGTTCTTTACCCTTCAGGCGTTTGGACTGGTGTATACCACTTCGTCTGAAGCGGGGATTATTCAAGCAACCGTTCCGATTTTTACTATGATCATGGCGGCATTCTTTTTGGGAGAGTCTTCTACGTGGCTGCAAAAGTTGTCCACACTTTTATCCGTAGGAGGTGTCGTGTACATCTTTGCAATGAAGGGGCTCAGTGTAAGCTCAGGCTCAGGGAGCAGTATCGGTACCATTCTCATCCTGTTATCCGCGTTTTCTTTGGCGGGCTATAGTGTGCTGGCGAGGAAAATGACAAAGTCCTTTCATTATATAGACATGACGTATATGGTGGCGTTGCTCGGATTTTTGTTTTTTAACGGCTGGTCAGTCATTCGCCATAGTGCAGAGGGGACCTTGTCGACGTATTTTGCCCCTTTCGCCAGCTCGGCGTTTATCATCTCGATTGTATTTTTGGGGATACTGTCCTCGCTCATGACGTCTTTTATGACCAACTTTGCCTTGTCCAAGATGGAAGCATCCAAACTCAGCGTGTTTAACAATTTGTCTACATTGGTTACCATCGCGGCAGGCGTTATCTTTTTGCAGGAACAACTGGCATACTACCATCTTATTGGTGCGGTGATGATTATTATCGGAGTGATTGGGACGAATTTCCTAGGGGCAAAATCGAAAAAACAGAATCGCACGCCTCAACCGAAATCCAATTCTGTGTGAGAAAATAAAAAGGATACGCAACAGAGCGAATGTTTAGTCATTGGCTCTGTTTGTTTTTGTGGAGGAATCGTTCGTGAAACTGTTTACAAATCGTATCATACACGATATAGTTACCTAGATTGTGAGTATAATGACATATGGTGAGATGACGGAATGAAAAAAATTATACATCTGGATTCGATTGAAAAGAGATTTGCAGATACTGTCGTCGTCCCCTCTTTTTCTCTCTCCATTGAAGAAGGGGAGTTTTTGACGTTACTCGGCCCGAGTGGTTGTGGGAAAACGACACTGCTGCGAATGATTGCTGGCTTTGAGCAGCCAACGACTGGGGAAATTTTCCTGGACGAAAAGCCACTTAAGGCTGTGCCGCCGTATCAGCGCGATATGAATATGGTGTTCCAGCAATATGCTTTGTTTCCACACATGACCGTGGAGCAAAACATCCTGTTTGGTTTGAAAATGAAAAAAGTGAACGCAGCTGAACAACAAAAGCGTTTGGAGGAAGTACTTCAGTACGTCCAACTGACAGAATTGCGGAAGCGCACGCCAAAGCAGCTGTCTGGCGGACAACAGCAACGCGTAGCAATCGCACGGGCGATTATTAACAATCCACGCGTTCTGCTTCTGGACGAGCCTCTAGGTGCTTTGGACTACCAATTGCGAAAAAGCTTGCAGCTCGAATTGAAAAACTTGCAGAAAAACTTAGGGATAACGTTCATTTACGTCACCCATGACCAAGAAGAAGCGATGGCAATGTCCGATCGAATCGCGGTTATGAACAAGGGACGAATTGAACAAATTGCTTCTCCAGCAGAGATTTACAACTCCCCGCAAACCTTGTTTGTGGCTACCTTTATTGGGGAAAACAACATTTTCCGGGAAAACGGAACGAATGCAGCCGTACGTCCAGAAAAGATCAAGTTGTACCCGGTTGACTCCGATAAGGACAAGCACAAGAAGCTGGGCACCATTGCTGACGCTGTGTTCCTCGGCAATTTGCGTAAGGTATTTATCCGCCTCGAAGGGCAGGATATGACCGTAATGGCACACCAGTACGCAGGTGACGGTCTGGACTGGCAGGTGGGAGATCAAGTGGCCATTGGCTGGGCACAGACGGACGAGGTGATTCTTCCTTGTTAAACAAGAAGCCGGTAAAACTGCTCGCGCTTCCCGCCCTTTTGTGGATGGGTGCGCTTTTCGTCCTGCCTATGCTTATGATCGCCATACTGTCTTTCCTCAAAAGAGGCACGTACGGACAAGTTGTCTATGAGTTTACGCTGAACAATTACATCCGTATTTTCGATCCGCTGTATGGCCAAATTTTTTGGGATACGCTGGTCGTAGCGGTTTTAACAACTGTATTTTCGATCTTGTGCGGGTATCCGTTAGCGTATTACATTTCACGACTGGAAAAATCGACGCAGCAAATATGGCTTTTGCTCGTGATGATTCCGTTTTGGATCAACTTCTTGGTCCGTTCCTATGCGTGGGTAATCATCCTGCGTTCGCAAGGTGTAATCAATACGTTCCTGCAATCGCTGGGCATTATTTCGGAGCCGCTGCCGCTTCTGTACAATTCGGGTTCTGTCCTGCTCGGGATGGTGTACACACTCTTGCCGTTCATGGTACTGCCGATTTATGTGTCGCTGGAGCAGATGGATCGCCGTAAGCTGGAAGCAGCGTATGATCTGGGCGCAACGCCTTGGAAAGCTTTCTGGCACGTGACTCTGCCGATGACCAAGACGGGTGTCGTCACTGGGTCGATCCTTGTATTTGTTTCTTCCATCGGGATGTTCGTCGTTCCGGATGTCATGGGAGGAGCGAAATCGGCTCTGATCGGAAACGTCATTCAAAATCAATTTTTGTCTGCGCGTGACTGGCCGTTTGGTTCTGCCTTGTCCATCGTGCTGATGCTATTGTCCATGCTGTTGATTCTTCTTTATTTCCGCGCTACCAAAGCGAGCGAGACAAAGGAGGGATCAGCATGAAAACATTACGTCGAAACGCACTATCTGGATACTCGTGGCTGATGCTGGTCTTTTTGTATCTGCCAATTTTGATTCTTGTCCTTTATTCGTTCAATGATTCACGGATCAATGCCACGTGGACAGGTTTTACGTGGAAGTGGTACGTTTCTTTGTTTGAAAACAGACAGGTCATGCAAGCGCTGATGAACAGTTTGACGATTGGGGTTATCAGCAGCGTTATTGCAACGGTTTTGGGTACGGCTGCCGCTTTGGCTGTCAAGCATTATTCAATTCGTTGGAGCAACATCTTCAACGGGCTGATGTACTTGCCTATCGTCATCCCGGAGATCATGATGGGATTGGCTTTGCTCGTGCTGTTTAGCCAGGTACAGATGGAGCTGGGGAAAGTGACCCTGATCCTGGCTCACGTTACGTTTAGCATGCCTTATGTGATGGTCATTATCTCTGGCCGTTTGGCTGATATGGGCAAAGATTTGGAAGAAGCGTCTCAAGATTTGGGAGCAACTCCATGGGGGACATTGCGCTATGTGACGCTGCCTCTGATCATGCCAGGGATCATCGCAGGCTTCCTGATGGCATTTACCCTGTCGCTGGACGATTTCATTATTTCGTTCTTTGTGGCTGGTCCGAATTCGACCACATTGCCACTCTACATTTACGGGTTGGTCAAACGAGGCGTATCGCCAGAAGTGAATGCACTCTCGACACTTTTGATCGTGAGTACAGTGCTCTTGGTGGTGGTGGCAGAGATTTTCCGCCGCAAAGACTCGAAAAATAATCAATCCATCTTTTAGATACATCATGGAGTTTTCATAAAAGCAATCCTATAACTGATTTGGAGGTTGAGAGGAAAAAATGAAACGTTTCAAGTCCTTGATGATCGGCGCTTTGACCGCCGTACTTGCGGTGACTGCTGTAGGCTGCTCATCGTCATCTGAGCAAGAGCAACAAGTATTGAATATTTATAGCTGGGCAGACAACTTCGACCCAGACGTCATCAAAGATTTTGAGCAAAAATTCAACGTCAAGGTTAACTATGATGTATACGGCAGCAACGAAGAAATGCTGGCAAAAATTCAAGCGGGTGCATCCGGCTACGACCTGATTCAACCTTCCGACTACATGGTAGGTACTATGATTCAGCTGGGCCTCCTGGAAGAGTTGAACAAAGCCAACATCCCGAACATGGGCAATATCGTGTCTACGTTCAAGACACCTCCTTATGACAAAGAAAACAAGTATTCACTCGTATATACATGGGGAATTACCGGGATCGCTTACAACAAGAAATATGTAAAAGAAACCCCGACAAGCTGGAACGATCTGTGGAATGAAGCTTACAAGGGCCGTGTCATCATGCTGAACGACCCACGTGAGGTTATGGGAATGGCATTGATCAAGAATGGCTTCTCCAATAGCACGACGAACACAGAGGAACTGGAAAAGTCCTTCGCTGATTTGAAAAAGGTAGTACCGAATGTTGTTGCCTTTGATACAGACAACATCAAGCAAAAGATGATTGCTGAGGAAGCATGGATTGGAACGGTTTGGTCCGGTGACGCCGCTTTCATTCACGCACAAAATCCAGATGTGGAGTACGTCATTCCGAAAGAGGGCGCAACGATCTGGGCAGACACGCTGGCAATTCCAAAAGGGGCTAAGAACAAGGAAATGGCTGAGAAATTCATCAACTACCTGATGGACCCAGAGGTCAGTGTGAAAAACTACGAGTCTATCGGCTACAGCAACCCGAACGAAAAAGCATACCCACTGCACAGTGAAGAATACCGTTCCAACAAGATGGTCTTCCTGGATACAGCGGACATTGGCCGTGCGGAGTGGCTGGTGGATGTAGGAGAAACCTTGCAGCAATACGACCGCTACTGGACTGAAATGAAGAGCGGCAGATAAATAGTGGTGAACAAACCGAGATGGAGTATTTCCGTCTCGGTTTTTTGTATTTATTTTGTCTGGGAGTGTACTCTTCGGTTTGAAAGGGGAATAGAGCGAGGGCATTGGAAAAATAATAAGGGGACACCATATATTGGGGTAAACATATGATGACAACCAACATGATTTCTGAATCCGTTAGCGAGACGCGAGAAATATTATGGGATCACATGCGAAATCCGCGATTGGTGTTTCGTAACCTTTCTTGTGGAGCCAATAGCTTGTTGCTAGCCTACCTACCCTATCTAGTGGATAAGGAAATTCTCCAGCAGGTGTTGCTTCCCTATTTTGAAAGGTTACCTGAGGAAAAGATCGTTCCTGATACGATTTTGGGGAATGTTCCTGTTGCTCATATCACCAAAACCATGGATTACAAAGAAGTCAGCGATTATCTCGTGAGGGGATGGGTTTACCTTCAAATAGAAGGGATGGCGTGCGGGCTTCTTCTCTACGTAGCAAGAATGCCGAGTCGTTCTTTGGGAGAGGCTCAGGTCGAAACCCAGATTTTCGGTCCCCAGGTTGCTTTTACTGAAGCATTGGAAACCAACTTAGGGGTCCTACAGGGATATCTGTCGACTGATTTGCTTACCAACGTATCCATTACGATTGGGAAACGTAGCAAGACGAATGTGGAAATATGTTACATGGAGGAACTGGCTGCTCCTGAAAATGTTCAAACCGTCATTCAGCGTTTAAGCGATCTAGATATAGACGGCGTGATTGACAGCGGTAAATTGGTTCAACTGATTGATGACAATACGTTCTCTATTTTTCCGCAGTTAATCCTAACAGAACGGCCTGATCATGTAAGTGAAGCGCTGTTGGAAGGAAAGATTGTCGTGTTTGTGGAGGGGAGTCCCTTTGCTATCGTCGGCCCCAGTTCCTTCGTTGACTTTTTCAAGGCGAATGAAGATCTCTATATCCGGTGGCAAATGGCTTCCTTCATTCGATTGTTGCGTTTCTCAGCCCTATTTGTCTCTTTGTTTTTTACAGCTACTTATGTGGCTGCACTTACGTTCCACTATGAAATGATTCCATCTGCTCTCCTTGTATCGCTCGTAAAGTCGCGTTCCAAGGTACCTTTTCCCCCATTGTTTGAAGCATTGCTGCTTGAGATGATTATAGAATTCTTGCGTGAGGCTGGAGCAAGACTTCCTTTCAAAGTTGGGCAAACAATAGGGATTGTCGGCGGTATCGTAATTGGACAGGCAGCCGTCGCAGCGGGTTTTACCAGTAACATCTTGATCATGATCGTGGCACTCAGTGCATTAGCTTCGTTTACTTTTCCTTCCTACATGATGAGTACGGCAGTACGTATCCTCCGCTTTCCGATTATCCTGTTAGCTGGAATTTGGGGAGGTTTTGGTATTATGCTTGGCGCGTCTTTTCTATTGATACACATCCTACGTCAATCAAGTCTGGGACGTCCGTTTTTTCTCCCCTTTTTTCCTTTTCGCTTGCAGGATTTTAAAAACAGTCTGATCCGGTTTCCTTTTTACTCTCTCGGCAAGCGTCCGGTTATGACACGTTCTCCTGACGACACCCGTGCGCCTGATGAAGTCCGGAAAAAAAGACCAGTTCAGTAGTTAGGTGTTGAATGTGAATGTCACTGTCCACTTTTCGTCGAAATAGCCATATGGCTATCAGCGTCTCTCTTGCGCTATTTATGGTCCATAGCAATCAGGTTGGAATCGGCATAGCGGGCGTCCAACGCTTTATTTATGATAGGGTGCAGCAAGACGCCTGGATTTCGGTCATAATAGCAGGCATTATGACCCATATAGCAGCGTGGTTCATGCTAAAAATCTTAGCGAAATACAAAGACATGGATTTGTATGACATTCATCAAACTGTATTTGGAAAATGGCCTGCCCGTGTTCTTAATTTCATCTTTATCGTATATATCATGGGCTCTGCCTTAACGATCTTGAGAGGGTACATCGAGATCATTCAGTCATGGATGTTTCCAGAAGTGCCTTCCTGGATATTAAATGCCTCCTTGCTTTGCCTGGCCATTTATGGAGTGACGGGTGGCATTCGGGTGTTGGCTGGCATTAGCTTTTTTTCTGTCGGGCTGACGGTTTGGCAGTTACTGCTCTTGTTTTACCCCATGCAATACGCCGATTTTCATTTATTGCAGCCAGTCTTTCATCATGATCTTGTAGAGCTTATGGACGGTGCGAAGAAGATGTCTTTTTCCATCATCGGATTTGAGATTATTTTGTTCATCTATCCGTTTGTGAAGGAAAAGGAATTGCTACCGCGATATGTACATGGTGGGCTGTTTATGACCACCTTCTTGTATGTGGCAGTCATGCTGGTTACACTCTTGTACTTTCAAGGGGAACAGCTTCAGCATCTTATATGGGCAACGCTCATGATGATGAAAATTGTAGAGTTTCCGTTTTTGGAGCGTTTTGAGTTTGTGTCTATCTCACTGTGGATGCTCATCATGCTGGATAATTTGCTGATGAACTTGTGGGTAGCCATGCGGGGGGTTCATCATATTAGTGGGGTCAAGGAGAGAATGGCACTTATCGGGATTGTTGGTGTCATGTTTTTTGCTAGCAGCTTTTTAGAAACACGCCAGTCGATTAATCTCATCACGGATGTTTTCGGTGGTGTAGGCTTCTATATCATTTTTATTTATCCCATCGTGCTTTATGTAGTGATTCGGCTGTTTCGGAAGGGAGCGGTCCGGACATGAAAAGGTTACGGTTGCTTGTTTACTACTTATTAGTGGTCGTGTTATTGAACGGCTGTGGGGAGTCGCACGTATTAGAAAAATTGGGACTGGCGGTTGCAGTAGGGTACGATCTTAGTAAAGACGGAAAGCTGTTAGGTACCACGGTATTTTATCAAATTGACCCGGAGGCACGTGAGTTGGTCACTGTGATTTCTGGCACAGCGCATACAAGCAAAGGACTTACCGTTTCACAGAACAGGGAGTCTTCCAAAAAAATCGTAGGCGGTCAAATTCGCGTTGTGGTCTATCACGATGAGTTAGCGCGCAAAGGGATCCTGTCTCTTGTGGAAAACTTAACGCGTGATGCCTCCATAGGAAGTAATGTCTATTTAACGGTAGCCAAAGGACGAGCTTATGATATTTTGACACATCGCTATCCCGAGAACAGCAACATTGGAATTTACCTGTATCAAGCCATACGACAGAACGTCGATGGAGAGAACATGATCTCCTCGAAACTTCATGAGTTCATGAAAGATTATTATGCAATCGGGAAAGATCCCGTGATGCCTTATATCGAAAGAGTAAAGAATGAATTGCATATTAATCAAATTGGTCTGTTTCGAGATGATCGATTGGTGGCAGAGATTACATCAAGGGAGGGATTTTTCCTCAAGATATTACGGGAGCGTTACAATAAGGGAGAATTAGAAATAAACATTTCCCTCGATAAAAAGCGTTTTTTTACTGTCATTGAACATATCTCAAGCAAAAAGCAAATGAAAGTTCTGGATTTGGAGAAACCAAGATTTTCTGTGAAAGTCAAGATGACAGCGCAGATTCAGGAAATGGCTGAAAAAATCGATTTATCAAAGCCTGAGCAGTTAAACAAGGTACAAAAAGCAATCGAACTGGCGGTTAAAAAAGAGACGGAACATTTACTGGAAAAATTAAGAAAACATGATGTAGACCCGGTAGGTTTTGGGGAAATCTACAATATAGCCAGTCAAAAGAGCGGGAAAAAGAAATTGAGTAGAGATGAATGTCGGGAAATCATGAAAAAGGCGAAATATGATGTAGATGTCGAGATCAAGATTTTACGTACAGGCGTCATTGGGTAAAAGGAACAAAAAATACATAGACAAGCGATAATTCGGGGTGAGATAGTGAGGGAGAGGTGGGAAAAAACGGAAAACAGGCAGGCTGTACAAACAGGCTTTCTCGATGCCAATGGCGCAAGAATTTACTATGAAGTAGCAGGGGAAGGCGAACCGCTCTTATTGATCCACGGCTTCAATCTGGATACAAGGCTATGGGATGCCCAGCTGCAAGCATTTGCACAGACGTATAAGGTCGTTCGCTTTGATATCCGTGGGTTCGGTAAAACACTGGCGACTGACGTTCCTTTTACCTTGTACGACGACGTGAAAGCAGTTCTGCTAGGTCTAGGTATCGAAAAAGCGCATGTGGCCGGGCTTTCGTTTGGGGGAATGGTCGCGCAGGAGTTCGCCCTTGCTTACCCGCAGATGGTGAGCAGCTTGATTCTAGTCGCATCTGGCTTGTTTGGTCATCCAAGAAGTGAACAAAGGTTGCACGATGTGGAACGATTCAATCAAGTATGTCAGCCTGGCACGACAGAGGAAGCGTTGGAAATGACGGCACAAATGTGGTTTGACGGTTCTGGTCAGCCGGTAAATGAGCAAGCTCGCGAAGCACGAAACCGCTTTAAAGAAATCAACAGACACGCCTTTTCACTGCCGGAGTTTGGCGTTGGATTGGAAACTTTATCACCCTCGCCAATCGAGCGTTTGGAAAATATCAAAGTCCCGACACTCGTTATTGCAGGAGCGCGGGATTATCCCGATTTTCTACAGATCGCCGATGTATTGACCGAACGGATTACAGGCGCCCAAAAAGTCATCCTGCCTGACTCAGCCCATATCCCACCGATGGATCAACCAGAGGTATTCAACAAACTCGTCCTGGAATTTCTCGAACAAAGCATTGTAAGATCATCCTAATACAGTTTGAAAAGGCATAGAACGGAGAGAATTACCGCTCATGCCTTTTTTTGTTTTCAACACTTTGCCACATCAGATAGCCCGATGGAGCCATATAGATTCTCGTACTAATCTGATAGGATTAAGGACGAAATAAGGAAGCAGGTGACAGGGTGACATACAACATCAGACAATATACGGTTGTGTTTTTGCTCGCCTTCTTACTTGTACTGACAACGGGTATGACAACTGCTTACGCCCATGCTGGCTTGATGAGCAGCTCTCCACAAGATGGTGAGGTACTGAAGGTGAATCCAGGACAAATATCTGCGCGGTTTACCGAAACATTGGAGCCCGATCTTGTTAACGTGCGTCTATTTGACTGGGATGGCAAGGAAATAAAAGTGGAGCGGCCGACATTGCAGCCGGGTGATGCCTCGCAGCTGAATGCGAAACTGCCAACCGATTTGGCTGAAGGGACGTATTCGGTTATCGTATCTGTCGTTTCCGAGGACGGACATCCGATCGAAGAGAAGCTCACGTTTTCCATCGGACAAAAAAGTGCGGCCGTGGTTCCGCCAAATGAGCAAAAAGCGGATTCAAGCTACTTGATCATGTACCGCTATTTGGCGCAAGGAATTATTCTCGTAGGTGGCGGCTTGTATCTGGTAGCGTGGGCAGCACAGCGGCATGGCTTGCCTTCACTTGCCCAGCTCATCGGGATTGGCAGACAAATCGGATGGAGTTTGGCGATCATCGGACTTATATTTTTGTGGTTCTTGTATGACGAATCGTTAACCGCTGTATCACTTACGCAAGCACTGTGGCAGATGGACGGGAACTTGCTCAGTCAGTCTCCGTTTGCGATTATGCTGCTGGTGTCCTTTGTATTACTGTTATTAATCGTGATCCCCAATATGGTGTCTGGCTGGTATGTGGGAATCTGGATTCTTTTGATCAGCGCACAAGCTTTTGGTGGTCATGCATGGGGCATTGCTCCTGTCTGGCTGTCCATTGTGCTGAGACTGTTGCATGTATTGACGGTCGCCGTGTGGATAGGGGCACTTGTCTACTTGCTACTTACAGTCAAAGTGGCTGAAAGAGGACAGGAGTCGTTCAAGAGGTTCTTTTTGCAGACAGTTGCTGTGGCGGCAGTGCTTGCTGTCGTGACGGGTGTTGTTATGCTCAGCGTGCAGACGGATGTCATGAATATTTTTCAGAGTACAACGGCATGGAGCTATCTGTTATACGGAAAAATAGCAAGTGTCTGCCTCATGCTTCTTCTAGCCTTTAGGCAAACAAGACGCTGGCGGACGAAAAATTCCTTGCAGCCCGCTTACTTGCGTTGGGAGATTGTATTCGGGATTATCGCTGTTCTGGCTGGACTTTGGATGAGCCAAATCAACTACCCGACTGCGACGACAAATAGTCAGGCCGTGATTCAAACAGATTCAAACTAGGGAGGATTTCATACGATGAAAATGAAAAAATGGATGAGCAGTGTACTGGTAGCAGGTGCAGTTTTGACGTTGGCGACAGCAGCACAAGCACATGTGAACGTATATCCGAAAGAGGCTACTACAGGCTCCTATGAAAAATACACAGTGCGTGTCCCAGTAGAAAAAGACGTCAACACGACAAAAGTGAAGCTGGAATTTCCGTCAAATGTGAAGGTAAATTCCGTACAACCGATTCCGGGCTGGACCTACGAGTTCGAAAAAGATAAAGACGGTGTGAACACAGCGCTTGTGTGGACAGCAACAGAAGGTGGAATCAAGGCGCATGAGTTCCAAGAGTTCACGTTTGTCGGGGCAAACCCGAAAGAAGAGGGCCAATTGGCTTGGAAGGCTTATCAGACCTATGCAAATGGCGAGGTTGTGGAATGGACAGGGGACAAGGATTCCAAAACGCCAGCGTCTGTCACTACCATTAAGACTGGTGTAGGCGAAGCTGGGCATGAGCATGGACAAGAACAAAAGCCGGCAACGGCTCCTGCCGGGGAAGCGGCGAGTGCAGGCGGCAACAATACCTTGCCATTGGTACTTTCTGGTTTGGCGTTGCTGATCTCCATCGTTGGTCTGTTTAGAAAAAAAGCGTAAGTGCTTCATAATCAAGCTGTGCAGTGTGTCCAATCATGCTGCACAGCTTTTTCCATTGTATGGCAATAAATATCGTTCTATAATAGCTGTAATTACTTTCGGAGGTGCATATCACATGTTAAAAACACTATTCAGAGCAAGCAAGTACACAGGAAGGAAAAATAAGAGTGGCAGCATGACGCGTACGCATTTTGCACAGTAGAGGATTGTAGAGAAACGATCAGTATGTGAAAACGGAACGCGTCATCTGCCTAAAAAAAGGTGGATACTGCTTCCATGTTCATGAATGCGACAAAAGTATATATGATCAAAAGTTTTTTGACTTCCCTGGCCAATACGACCATGTTCACGACCTATGCGCTTTACTATATTGTGACACTGGGTTTTAACCCGTTTGAATTGCTTTTGATCGGGACAGTATTGGAGTTATCCGTGTTGGTGTTTGAAGGGATAACAGGTGTAGTGGCGGATACGTACAGTCGCCGTCGCTCCGTCATTATCGGGATGTTTTTGCTGGGAATCGGATTTGCGATGCAGGGGATCGTTCCTGCGATTGATGCTTGGGTACCGTTGGTTTCTGTCTTCGGCTTGGTGCTGTTTTCGCAAGTCATCAGTGGTCTCGGGTATACGTTTATCAGTGGAGCGGATACTGCATGGATTGTGGATGAGGTCGGAGAAGAGAAGATTGGTACGATTTTCATGAAGGCCAAGCGCTACTCCTTGTTTGGGAATCTGCTCGGTATTGCACTTAGTGTGGCATTAGCAACACTCGCTCCCCATTTGCCTTACCTTATAGGTGGCCTCATGTATCTGGGGCTTGGTGTCTTTCTGTTTCTGTTCATGAAGGAGACTGGTTTTGTTCCACGTGAGCGTGAGCAAGGTGCTTCCCACGTGAAGGAAATGATTCGGACGTGGACTTCGGGTGCCAAAGTGATTCGCAGTCAGCCGATTCTCATGCTGATCTTGTTCGTGACACTATTTACGGGTGCAGCTTCTGAAGGGTATGACCGTTTGTGGGAAGCGCATTTGATCGGAGAAATTGGCTTTCCAGAGCTCGCTACTATTTCGTTGCCAATGTGGTTCGGGATCATTGCCGCACTCGCAAGCTTACTCGGCCTCATCGTCGTAGGTGTTGTGGAAAAAAGGCTGGATGTGAACAATGAGCGGGTTGTCCTTGTGGGGATGTTTACGTTGACGGGACTCAAAATTGCAGCGATGATTGCTTTTGCCTTTTCCCCTAGCTTTAGCTCGGCGTTAGTAGCATTGCTGTTGATCGGTGTGATTCAGTCATTAAGCAGTCCACTGTATGATACGTGGCTGAATCTGAACATTGAGAGCAGTGTGCGAGCGACGGTTTTGTCGATGATGGGCCAGTCCAATGCCTTGGGACAAACGGCAGGTGGTCCGGCTGTCGGATGGATTGGGACCCGTTTTTCGATTCGCGCTTCGCTGGTTGCGGCGGCCATTTTGTTGGCACCGATTCTGATTGTGTTCGGACGTGCGCTTAGAAGGCGCTGAGTTGTAACAAGCATACGGCATGTGTCCATTTTTAGGGCGCATGCCTTTTTGATTGAGGCAATCGTTGGGTGGCGAAGCGCATTCAGGATGCACATCGAGCCCCTTCTCTACCGTGAGTAGTGTATCTTCACTCTCTACGATTTCATCAATCTTCTGAAGCCTGGACTTTTTTTGTATAATCAAGAAAAAATAAACCTTCAAAATAGAGATAGGTGTGGAGCATCTTATGGAAGATAAATTAACATTGATTCAGGTTTTTGCTGGCACAAGTTCACAGGGAGCAGTTTTAGAAGAGCTTCCTGCAGAATACCTAAGCGATCAAAAATTCAAATTATGTGCATCTCCAGGGCTAGCTCTAGGCCTTGCGAAAGGAGATATAATAAAACTCCATCCCAACGGAGATTTTGAATTAATAAAGCATGGTGGAAATTTCTGTATTCAAATTTACAAAGAGCAGCCTATCAAAGAAAAGATAGAAGCAGTTGAATCTATAGTCAAAAAAGAACTTTCAGGCTCTCTAGATGGATTTCATAATGGTTCACTCGCGTTTACTGCTCCAATCAGTAATGGATTTGATGCAACCAATCATACGTTCAATAAAATTAGAGACGTACTAGAAGCAGAGTACTATTACTCTAATATTTACAAGAATCCATATGATTTTGACGATGAAGAGTTAGTTAGTTGGGCGGAAGATCTGGACTAATCGTTTGAAAACGTCAGTTCTTCGGCACTCCGCACTATCTCTGGGATGGGGACTCGTATGTGTTTATGGGTCTCTTTTTCTTTTGTAAAGGAGAACTTGCGAACGCGCGTTCTCTTTTGGTATGATGATCTCAACAACATGAAGACACATTTTGTGGTGGTGACAGCCTGATGATTCAGGAGTTGAGAAGGTACGCAGCCCAGCAGCAAGCAGTTGAGATCATCTATTTGAAGAAGGATGGAGTGGCTAGCAGGCGTACAGTCCGTGTGGTGAATATCGATGAGAACAAAGGGAGCTTGAAAGCATACTGTTATATGAGGAAGGCGTATCGTGTGTTTGTGTTGGATAACATTTTGGCGATCGCACCTGTGTCTGGACATTTTGCCGGATGAAAAGGAATCACCCTCCACGCCCCCAGCCTGTTCCAGCGATACTATGTTATACTAAATAGGTAAACAACTTCAAAAAAGAGGAAGGGCGGGGACAAACAATGGAGTTCTTCATTGTCATCGTCATCATGTTTTTGATCGTAGTATTTGTCTTGGCGTCCAAAGCTGCAAAAGGCGGAAGTGGGCGCTCTCATTCCTCTTCAGACAGCGGGGGCGGAGCCTTCTATGTCGACAGCAATCACAATCACCATCATCGAAATCACGACTCAGGCGATCGTTGGGATAGCTATGACAGCGGAAGCGATAGCGGTAGTGGTGGAGACAGTGGTGGTGGCGGAGATAGCGGAGGCGGCGGCGGGGGAGATTGACGCTGTTGCATTTTGTTTCATTATGGTACAATAATTGGGAAATATGATTCCAAACCTGAATGGTAGGTTTGCTAAAGGAGAGATGTTTTATGGTAGTCATCAAATTTGTTCAGAGTGTCGTAGTCGGGGTCACAGGAATCCTCCTTTCAAGCGAACAGTAATACCGTTCACCAAATGAGGATTCGACTGTGACTGGTTTAGGCTGACAGCCGTATATTTAACCAATTGCAGGGGGAATCCGCAGTGAATCAACTAACCAATCAACAAGTATTGCAATCTATGGGCTGGAATGAGTATTTTGCTAATCATTTTGTCCCTTATGCCGAGCAAGGCTACAGTGTGGGGCGTATCACACTCGAACATAAACGTATTTATCGTCTGTGGAGTGAGCATGGCGAACTCTTGGGCGAAGTAACGGGTAAGCTTCGTTATGAAGCCATCGGACGAGAAGATTTTCCGGCTGTCGGGGACTGGGTAGTGATCAGTGCTCGTCCAGAGGAAAAGAAAGCCTCCATCCATGGACTTCTTCCACGTAAGAGCAAGTTTTCCCGCAAAGTAGCTGGGGATACTGTGGAAGAGCAGATTGTGGCGGCTAACGTCGATACCGTTTTCCTCGTGAATTCCTTAAATAATGATCTAAATCTGCGCAGGATAGAGCGCTATCTCATTCTTGCGTGGGAAAGTGGAGCCAATCCAGTGATTGTACTTTCCAAAGCAGATTTGTGTGACGATCTGGATGCATGTATGGCAGAGATAGAATCAGTCGCAATCGGAGTGCCTATTCACGTGGTCAGTGCTGAGCAGGGAGAAGGACTGGATCAGCTCGCGCCTTATCTGGGCGAGGGCCAGACGATTGCCTTGATGGGTTCCTCTGGTGTTGGCAAATCCACGTTGATCAATAAATTGAGCGGAGCGGAGATGCAAAAAGTCAGTGGCGTGCGTGAAGGTGATGACCGTGGCCGCCATACGACGACACATCGCGAACTGTTCCGATTGCCGAGTGGTGCTCTGATGATTGATACACCGGGCATGAGGGAACTCCAGCTCTGGGAGGCAGATGAAGGCTTCCGCGGTGCCTTTGACGATATCGAGTCCATTGCGGAAACATGCCGTTTCAATGATTGCAAGCATATGCGCGAGCCTGGCTGTGCTGTTCAAGCTGCCATCAATGATGGATCATTGGAAAAGGCACGCTTTGACAGTTACCTGAAGCTTCAACGCGAATTGGCACATCTGGCACGCAAAGAAGACGCAAGGCTTGCTGCCGCTGAAAGAGATAAATGGAAGAAGCTCAACGTTCAAATGCGGGAGAAAAAACCAAAGAGATAAGTAGGTGAGCCCTTGAGAAATCAGGGCTCTTTCCTTTATTTGGGCAAGTAAGCGCTTCTTTTTACTTTCAAAAATTAACGCTTGCTCATAACGCGAGAGTTATGATAGATTTGGTCAATACTCGTTATTACACTTCGAAATAAATAGATAGGTAGCTCGTATAATTTTGGGGATAAGGCCCAACCGTTTCTACCAGGTGACCGTAAATTACCTGACTACGAGTGAAAGTGCGTCTAGGGTTCCGTCTCTTTCTTTCCTATACCAATAATAGGGTTGAAAGATAGCTGGTCCGAGCGACGCAGGCACGAATGATGTGTCACACCTAAGGGATAAAAGCCCAGAGGGACAGTTTCACTTGGCGTTGGTTTGTTACGTAGCCCGCTTGTGACACTGTCCACTCTGGGCTTTCTATATTTCAGCAGGCCACAGGCATAAAGAAGTGGCCGGAACCATATCCGAGGAGGAAGAATTGATGAAAGAATTACAAGAGCGCATCGTACAGGACGGCAAGGTACTGTCGGCATCCGTTTTGAAGGTGGATGCGTTTTTGAACCACCAGGTAGATCCACAATTGACGATGAAGATCGGACAGCGTTTTGCCGAGCTGTTCGCTGGTGAAAAAATCACAAAAGTCGTGACGATTGAAGCAAGTGGAATTCATTTTGCTATGGCGACTTCCTTTGCATTGGGTGTTCCCTTTATCTACGCGAAAAAGAAAAAAGCTGTCACGTTGACAGAGGAAGTATACTCTGCTCCTGTTCATTCCTTTACCCGTCAGGAAACGTATCAAATCAGTGTTTCCCGTCAGTATTTGTCCAAAGAAGACCGCATATTGATTGTCGATGACTTCTTGGCTACGGGAGCTGCTCTGGTGGGGCTTACGAATATTGTCAAAGATGCTGGTGCTCATCTCGTCGGGGTTGGCGCTGTTATTGAAAAAAGCTTCCAGGAAGGCCGCGGTCTCTTGGAGCAAGCTGGCGTACGAATCGAATCATTGGCACGTATTGAATCGATGTCACCAGAAGGCATTCACTTTATTGAAGAAGAACCTGCACACGTATAATCAAAAAATTAATAGGAGGTAAGGGTTCACTCATGCTAGCCAAACATAAGATTGTTACTTTGGGCTTACAGCACATTCTTGCCATGTATGCAGGAGCCGTCGTCGTACCGTTGATTATCGGTGGTGCTTTGAATCTGACTCCTACGCAAATCGCTTATTTGATTGCTGCCGACCTTTTCACATGCGGAATCGCAACGCTCTTGCAAGTCCTTGGCACTCGTTATACAGGGATTCGCCTTCCTGTTGTGCTAGGCTGTACGTTTACAGCAGTAGGACCGATTATCGCGATTGCTTCTACGAGTAATTTAGCCACCGCTTACGGTGCCATCATCATATCGGGTATATTCGTTGTCTTGGCAGCTCCACTGTTCGGCAAGCTGCTGCGCTTTTTCCCAACCGTGGTACAAGGTTCAGTCGTTACCATCATTGGACTGTCGCTCATTCCCGTTGCGATGAACAACGCGGCTGGCGGACAAGGCATGCCGGATTTTGGACAACCGCACAATTTGCTTTTGGCTTTAGGAACGTTGGTTATCATTTTGCTTATTAATCGTTTCTTTACCGGATTTATTCGTGCGATTTCCGTATTGCTCGGCTTGATTGTCGGTACGGCTGTAGCTTACATGATGGGGATGGTCAGCTTCGCTAGTGTAGCGGAAGCCTCTTGGTTTAGCGTGGTTGAACCGTTTTACTTCGGTACTCCACAGTTCAGTATTGTGGCCATTGTTACCATGATTCTCGTCAACATCATCAGCATGGCTGAGTCCACAGGCGTTTACTTTGCTCTCGGTAAAGTGACCGATACAAAAGTAACGGATCAAGATGTAGTCAAAGGATTGCGCGGGGAAGGAGTCGCAATTGTACTGGGCGGCATTTTCAACGCATTCCCTTACACGGCTTTTTCGCAAAACGTCGGTCTGGTTTCCTTGACTGGCATTAAATCGCGTGACGTGATGATTGGTGCCGGTGGAATCCTGGTAGTTCTCGGATTACTGCCGAAGCTGGCTGCGCTGACAACGGTTATTCCTAATGCAGTATTGGGTGGGGCGATGATCGCCATGTTTGGGATGGTTGTTGCATCTGGTATCAATATTCTTTCACAGGTTGATCTGAACAAAAACGAAAATCTGTTGATCGCTGCTTGCAGTATCGCTGTTGGACTTGGTTCTGCTGCGGTTCCGGCGATGTTTGATCAACTGCCTACTTTGGCAAAAATGATGCTGCAAAATGGTATCGTGACAGGTTCTTTGACGGCCGTCATCTTGAATATCTTGCTCGTTCATACGAATAAAAAAGTATCTCAGACTGCTCCGGCAAATGTAACTGTTTCGGAAGCGTCTTAACCTTATCAAAAAAATGAACCGCCACTTCCTGATTAGATAGGAGGTGGCGGTTTTTGCGTTGGAAATGTGGCTGCGGTGGAGAGAAGAATATTTCCAGTCTAGGCTCCAGGCTCCGTCCCTCGAGGAAGTATGGACTGCCCGCTCCGAAGGGATTCGCGGGGAAACGCAAAAGTGGTAGCCGCTTCGTAG
>NZ_AKIX01000067.1:0-27836 GCF_000282075.1 Brevibacillus sp. BC25 | reverse complement strand
AAACGGCTTCCGCCATATTACGAACGGTTCGAAGGTGATCAAGAAGCCGGAAGATGTGGCAGGGTTGAAGATACGCACGCAGGAAAACCCGATTCATCTAGCCGCATTCGAAGCATTGGGAGCGAAGCCGACCCCAATGGCTTGGACAGAGGCGCTGACGGCGCTGCAACAAGGAGTCGTCGATGCCCAGGAAAATCCGGCGATTGTCGCACAGACCTACAAGTTGTATGAATCCAAACAAACACAAATGGCATTGACCGGGCATGTCTACTCAGCGGCGATGATCTTGTTCAGCAAGCCTGTATGGGACAAGCTCCCGGCGGATGTCCAGCAACTTCTTGCCGAGGAAGCCAAAAAAGCGGGTCAGTACGAGCGCGAGTTGATGATCAAGATGGAAGAAGAGGCCATTTCCACTATTAAAGCAAAAGGTGTAGTCATTACCGAGGATGTGGATAAACAAGCTTTCCGCGATGCGATGAAGCCTGTCTATGACAAGTTTTCCGGGCAGTTTGGCAAAGAGCTGGTGGATCAAATTGTAAATACAAAATAAACGACAGAAGGGAGATGAGCCACTCTGGCTTTTCTCCCCTTTTTCCTGCGAAAGGAGATTGTGTGTGGGCAACCTTGTTTCTAAAATAAACAGCATCCTTCGTTTTTTCATCATTGCCCTTCTGGCTATTATGGTGATCGCTGTCTTCCTGCAGGTGCTTTTCCGTTTTTTGCTCGACCAGCCCTTGGCATGGACGGAGGAATTGGCTCGGTATTTGCTAATCTGGATCACATTTCTGGGATCAGCGTACGCGATGTCGATCAAAGCACACATCGGTACGGAATACATTCAAAAGTACTTGTCGCCTCGCATGAACAAGGTGGTGCTGGTTATTGCAGCTTTGTGTAGTCTGCTTTTCTTTCTCGTCATGGTTCAGCAAGGCTACGTGCTATCTGCGAGAAGCATGACACAAACCTCACCCACTCTGCTCGTTCCCATGGGCTATGTATACATGGTGATTCCGATTAGCGGTGCCTTACTCATCATGAATGTGATCCACGTGACATGGAAAGACATTACCGGGAAGGAGTGACCAGATTGTGGGTACGATTTTGTTTGTAACACTGTTGGTGCTCCTGATCCTGAACGTACCGATTGGGGTAGCACTGGGGTTATCTGTCGTTGTCGTGTTTATGCTGGAGGGAAACATCCTTCTTCTGGTTGTCATTCAGAAAATGTTCAACGGGACAGATTCCTTCCCACTGATGGCGATCCCGTTCTTCCTCTTGGCAGGAAAGCTGATGGAAACAGGCGGAATCTCGGCTAGGCTGATTCGTTTTGCGAATACGATTGTCGGGAACCTGCCGGGAGGATTGGCTATCGTGGCGGTCATGGGTTGTACTTTTTTTGCAGCGATATCGGGTTCTTCTGCTGCGACAACGGCAGCCGTAGGGGGAATTTTGATCCCGCACATGGTCAAAAAAGGGTATAATGTCCGGTTTTCTGCGGCCTTGCATGCAACAGGCGGAACGATCGGTGTCATGATTCCTCCGAGCGTGCCAATGGTTTTGTACGGGGTAGCAGCGAGTGCCTCGATTAGCGATTTGTTTATTGCCGGGATCGGGCCGGGGATTCTCGTAGCGATCTCACTGATCCTGTACTCGTATTGGATCAGTAAGAAAAACGGCTGGGGTGGCGGAGAGAAGCATACGTCTAAAGAGATATGGGAGGCATTCAAGGACTCCATTTTGGCGATCCTCATGCCGATCATTATCCTTGGTGGTATATACGGAGCCATCTTTACTCCGACAGAAGCAGCAGTGGTAGCC
The DNA here is from genome assembly GCF_000282075.1 of Brevibacillus sp. BC25. Classification (NCBI taxonomy): domain Bacteria; kingdom Bacillati; phylum Bacillota; class Bacilli; order Caryophanales; family Paenibacillaceae; genus Brevibacillus; species Brevibacillus sp. BC25. The sequence goes on along the minus strand of NZ_AKIX01000067.1, from coordinate 26,018 downwards.
GTGATTTACGGTCTGGTTGTCGGTCTTTTCGTTTACCGGGAAATCAAGTGGAAGGACTTGGGGGAAATATTCGCGGGCTCTGCTAGCATGACCGCGGTCATCATGCTTATTATCGCGACCGCCAATGCATTTGGTTATCTGATGACGAGGGAAAACATCCCGCAGGAAATTGCGCAATTCATGCTGGGGATTACCGACAGCACGATCATCACGTTACTCATTATTAACATCTTACTGCTCGTTTTGGGGACGTTCATGGAAACGGCGGTTACGATTATTCTTCTGACGCCGATCCTGCTTCCGATCACGAATTCTTTGGGCATTGATCCGGTGCTATTCGGGGTGATCATGGTCGTCAACTCCGCTATCGGTATGCTGACTCCACCGGTTGGGATCAATTTGTTGGTAGCAGGAAATATTGCGAAGCTCCAGAATACGGAGATTGAGCGAGCGGTGATCCCGTTTTTGGTCATCATGATCGTCGACTTGATGCTCATCACCTACATTCCTGAAATCAGCTTATTCCTTGTTAACTTGAGCAAGTAACGGAGGAGGAACCAACGTGGATTACAAGCAAGCGTTAGTGGGATTGCTGGGGGAAGAACGAGTATCGACCAACCCCACTGTACTGGAGCACCACAGTCATGATGAATCGTACCATACCCCGCATCTTCCAGATGTGGTCGTATTTCCGCAGACGGCAGAGGAAGTCAGTCAAATCATGAAGCTGGCCAACGAAAAGCACATCGCGGTAACACCGTTTGGCATGGGGACCAGTCTGGAAGGCCACGCGATTCCTTATGCGGGCGGAATTAGCATGGATTTTTCCTTGATGAACCAAGTGCTGGAGGTGCGACCGAAGGATTTCCTCGTGAGAGTCCAGCCCGGTGTGACGCGCACTCAGCTCAATAAAGAATTGAAAAAGCACGGTTTGTTTTTCTCCGTCGATCCTGGCGCGGACGCGACTCTAGGTGGGATGGCTGCTACAAACGCTAGCGGAACAACCTCTGTTCGCTATGGCGTGATGCGTGATCAGGTGCGCGATCTGGAATTGGTGACGGCGGACGGACGTATAATCCGTACAGGGAGCATGACAGCCAAATCCTCTTCAGGCTATCATCTTACTGGGCTGTTTGTCGGGTCGGAGGGAACGCTTGGTGTATTCACAGAGCTGACCTTGCGTGTTTACGGCATCCCTGAGGCGACAACGGCGGCGCGTGCCAGCTTCCCTTCTGTTCAGGATGCCGTCGATACCGTCGTGGATATTCTCGGAGCGGGTATTCAAGTAGCGCGAATCGAGCTGGTTGATGAACGTTCTATCCAACAAGTGAATCTGTACAAAGAAACGAGCTACCCGGAAGCACCGACGCTGTTTATCGAGTTCCACGGCAGTGAACAAGGGCTCGCGTATGATATCGACTTTGCGCAGAACATCGCCGATGGACATGGCTGCACGCAGTTTCTTTTTGAAACAGATTCGAAGGCGCGGACACAGCTCTGGGATGCTCGTCATAACCTGGCGTATGCCTTCCTACACAAATCCCCTGGGAAAAAGCTGATGGTGACAGATGTTTGCTTGCCGATTTCCGAGCTGGCCGGAGCAGTTGTGGACGCACGGCAAACCATTGATCGCGCTGGGCTGGATGGAGCGATTGCAGGGCATGTCGGGGATGGGAACTATCACGCTATCCTGATGATCGACCTGAATGACCCCGAAGAAGTGGCGCGTGCTGAGGAAGTAAATGCCCATCTGGTGGAATACGCATTGAGTCGGGGAGGAACCTGCACCGGAGAACATGGTGTGGGTGTCGGGAAAATCAAATACCAGCGCAAGGAACACGGAGAAGCACTGGATGTCATGCAAGCTATGAGACAAGTGATGGACCCGAACGGTATTTTGAATCCGGGAAAAATTTTCGGGAAATAACAGAGAGCCTGCATTCTGAACGTTTGTCGGAATGTGGGCTTTTTCTTTTGCGTAATGTGTCGAAGAGGAGAGGAGAAAAAGGAAAAATGCAGAATGTAGAGATGGTGAATCGATAAAAAAATTCTGATATGGCAGGGAGGTAACTAACCGCTCTGAAAGAAGGAAAGAGTGAGTTATAAGGGGTTAGCAGAAAATGATTTTGGCGAAGAAAGTTAGATTGAAGCCAACTGCTGAACAGGAAAGGCAGCTGTGGAAGTCCGCAGGAACTGCTCGTTGGTCGTACAACTGGGCACTATCAAGACAGGAACAAAATTACCAAAACGGTGGGAAGTTTCTATCTGACAGGGTTTTACGCAAAGAGTTGACTCAGTTGAAACAAACAGACGATTTTGCTTGGTTGTATGATGTATCTAACAACGTGACTAAACAAGCCGTCAAAGACGCCTGTGAAGCATTTAAGAAGTACTTTAAGAAATTGAGCGACAAGCCAAGGTTCAAAAGTCGCAAACATACCAAACCCTCGTTTTACAATGACAATGTGAAGTTGAAAGTGAAAAATGATAGGGTGTTGATCGAAAAGATTGGTTGGGTTACTACGGCAGAAAAGCTACCTGCGAATGTGAAGTACACGAATCCGAGAGCCTCTTTTGACGGGAGGTATTGGTACTTATCAATCGGTATTGAGCAAGCAGTGGAAAAACCTAAACTAACTCATGCAGTCATTGGCATTGATGTAGGGATAAAACACCTTGCTATATGCTCAAATGGAATGGTGTTCAAGAACATCAATTATTTCCAGGCAGTTAAGAAAGCGGAGAGGCGATTACGCAGGTTGCAACGTAACGTTTCTCGTAAATACAAGATGAGTAAGGAGGGAAACCGTTTCGTCAAAACGAGCAACATTGTAAAAGTCGAGAATTCTATTCGTTTGCTTAATCGGAGACTAACGAATATCCGTAACAACCACCTCCATCAAGCTACAAATGCTATCGTGAAAACCAAGCCTGGCATAGTAGTGATGGAGACATTGAATATCAAAGGCATGATGAAGAATCGTCATTTGTCTAAAGCCATCTCGCAACAGAAACTTTACGAGTTCAAAAGACAAATACAGTACAAGTGTGAGAAATACGGCATTCGCTTTATGGAAGCTGACAAGTGGTATCCTTCATCAAAAACTTGTTCTGAATGTGGTCAGATAAATCGAGACTTGAGACTATCAGACAGAATATTCAAATGTCAATGTGGGCTAAAGATAGATAGAGACCTGAATGCTGCTATCAATCTGGCAAAACTAGCAAGCTAACACCAAACAAGTTACTGTTAGTATGTAGGATTCGTTGCATCCGAATTTACGCCTGTGGAGTGTCATATCCAATGTAAGTAGCTTCGGCAAAAGCAGGCACGAAGAAGCAGGAAGCAAACAAGCTTTATAGACTTTTATAAGGTTTTGGCAACGGCAAAAATGAAGTCTATTGTTGAAATTGCCAAGAGTGCAGGTATCGAAGAACAGCATTTGGAGCTATACGGAAAGTATAAAGCCAAACTATCAGATGAGCTATGGGAGCAAGTGAAGGAGCGCCCTGATGGCAAACTGATTCTTGTTACAGCGATGAATCCTAACCCGGCGGGAGCAGGCAAGACGCTCACGACGATTGGTCTGTCACAAGCATTAAATTTTCTCGGGAAGAAAACAATTGCAGCGCTTCGCGAGCCGTCCTTGGGTCCTTGCATGGGGATCAAAGGAGGAGCAACCGGAAGTGGCCAAGCACAAATTCTCCCGGCTGATGAAATTAACCTGCATTTTACAGGGGACATTCATGCGATTACAGCTGCACATAACTTGTTGGCAGCGATGATCGACAATCATATTTTCCATGGCAATCCGCGTGGGCTCAATCCAAAGAAAATCGTCTGGAAACGGGCAATGGACATGAACGACCGCGCACTGCGTAACATCGTTGTTGGTCTGGGTGACGGCAATGGAATGACGCGTGAAGATGGCTTCATGATTACGACCGCGTCGGAAATCATGGCGATTTTATGTTTGAGTGAGAATCTAGCAGACTTGCGCGAGCGGTTGAACCATATCATTATTGGCTACGATTTCGATGATCAGCCAGTACGGGCAGAAGAAATCAACGCGGTCGATGCGATGTGCGTTCTCTTGAAGGAAGCGATCAAGCCCAATCTCGTACAGACAATCGAGGGAACTCCGGTCATCATTCACGGCGGACCTTTTGCCAATATCGCGCATGGGTGCAGTAGCGTGATCGGAACCAAGATGGCCTTGAAGCTGGCGGATTACGTCGTAACAGAGGCGGGCTTTGGTGCGGATCTGGGAGCGGAGAAGTTCTTTGACATCAAGTGTAGAAAAGCAGGTCTGACTCCATCGGCTGCTGTCGTGGTCATTACGGTTCGTTCGTTGAAATACAACGGCGGGGTAAAAGTACCTGACCTCGCAGTGGAGAACTTGTCTGCTCTGGAAAAAGGCTTCGAAAACGTCAAGCGCCATTTGGAAAACCTGCAGAAGTTCGGTGTGCCAGCAGTGGTGGCTATCAATCATTTTGCGACGGATACCCAGGCAGAGGTCGATGCCGTAGTTGCGCTGTGCCAAGCGGCCGGAGCCGAAGCGGCTCTGTCCAAAGTGTGGGCAGAAGGAGGAGCAGGCGGTGTCGAGCTGGCTGAAAAAGTGACTCGTGCAGCAGAGCGACCTTCGTCCTTCCGATTCTTGTATGAGGAAGACCTTAGCATTAAAGACAAGATTGAGACAGTCGTGAAAGAAGTATATCGTGGATCAGGGGTTGTCTTTTCGCCGCTTGCATTGAAAACGATGCAAAAGGTAGAAGAAATGGGCATGTCCCATCTGCCTGTGTGCATGGCGAAAACACCGTACTCCTTTACGGATCGCGCTGATCTGTTGGGGGCACCTGTTGACTTCACAATCCAAGTGAGTGAAGTGCGCATATCAGCAGGAGCTGGTTTTATCGTCGCACTGACCGGAAGCTTGGTTACGATGCCAGGCCTCCCGAAAAAGCCGGCTGCGGAATCGTTATATGTAGACGAGGATGGGCAAGTGATCGGATTAAGCTAATCAAAAAAGTTTGACAAAAAGCTGACAACTGTAAAAGGTTGTCAGCTTTTTTTCCATTTCGAGGTTTATTGGCGGAAAGTTATGGGAAATGAAAGGTGAGATTGAAAAAATGTGGACCTTAATTGAAAAAACAACAAGGAATGACAAAGGCAAACCTGCTGAAAGGCAGGGACGCAAAGCCACGGGTCTAAGGACGGAAGTCAAATGACTTTCGCAGCTAGGACAGCCGGGTTGCCATACCGTAGTCATGATGGACTGTCGGTGGGCAGTCTTTTTTTTGTTGAAAAAAGAGAAGGGAGAAGTGATTCGGTATGAGAAATAGTTTGAAGAATAAGCTAATTATCGTTTTGTGCCTGCTGTTGGTTATTAGTTTGGGTACGGTTTGCGGTGCAAGCTATTGGAGTGCTTCCAATCTTTTAGCAGACAGTCTGGACAAAGAAGCTGAGTTGTCAGCTAGCAATCTCTCGATTCGTATCGATGGTTTCTTTCAAGAGAAAATTGAGATTGTAAGTACGATCGGAGGGTTGATGTCGGCTGATCAAAATGTCGAATTCGACCTGAAACTCATTCAAGAAGCCCAAAAGAAAAACCCCGAGTTTGAGACGTTCTTCTTTTCGCATGACTTAAGTGGTAAGAAAGTGATCAATTTCATGGGAGAAGTGACCGACATTTCGGATCGTCCGCATATTAAGGAAGCTAGTAAAGGGGAAGGGAAGGTTGTTGTCTCCGAGCCAGTCATTTCGAAGCGGACAGGGAATAACATCGTGACCCTTGTCGTTCCATTGATGAAGGACAATCGTCAATACGGTTATATCGGTTCTACTATTCCTATCAATGAAATCCAAAAAAAGGTGTCCGAAGAGAAATTTGGCGAATTTGGCTACGCCTTTTTAGTAAGCAAAACAGGAACATTTATTTATCATCCGAATAGCGAGTACATTCTGAAGGAATCGATTCTCGACATGGGTATTCTTGAGCTTCAGACTGCTTTTGAAGATATCAAGCAAGGGAATCATGGAATCGCCCAATATATATACGAGAATACAGAGCGATTTGCTTCCTATTCTCCTACCAGTTTGAACTGGGGCGTATACATCACTGCACCCGTAGCGGAGCTGCATGCGCCTGTCGATCAACTGTCAGTCCGATTGATGGTTATTTCCCTCATCGTATTGGCAATTGGGGTTGTCCTCGTTTATTTCTTGGCTGTACGCATGGTGAAACCAATTGAGCGTCTGAACCACGCAGTAAATGTAGTGGCGCAGGGGAACCTGAAAGAGACCGTAACAGTTGATGGAAAAGACGAGATTGCCGTTCTGTCACGTGACTTTAACCAGACCGTATCGCACTTGAAAAATTTGATCGAAGACGTATCTCTATCGTCTGATCAAGTACAGCGGTTTAGTCAGGAAGTATCCGAAGGCATTAAACAAGCGACGGAAAACATCAACCAAATCGGTTCGTCTATTGCACAGATTTCTGAGGGAGCAGAGGCGCAGGCCACTAGCTCGCAGGATGTCGCGTTGTCTATGAATGACATGGCAGCAGGAATCGTGAAAATCGCGGAGACGTCTGCACATGTTTCAGAAGCTGCCCAGATAGCAACAGAGCAGGCAGAACAAGGAACTGCTGTGGTAGAGCAGGCAGTTCGCCAGATGGGAAGCATTGGCGAGGGAACATCGAAGGCGACAGTAGCCATCGAGCAGCTCAACAATCGTTCCAAAGAAATCGAAGGCATTCTCGATACGATCAGTCAGTTGACCTCGCAAATCAATTTGCTTGCCTTGAACGCTTCGATTGAGGCAGCACGTGCCGGCGAGCATGGACGTGGGTTTGCTGTAGTTGCCGGAGAGGTGAAAAAACTGGCGAACCAATCCGAAGAATCCGCATCCAAAATTGCGATGCTGATCGGGGAAATCCAGCAGGATACTCATCATGCGGTAGAGGTCATGACCGCGGGCAACCAAAACGCACAGCAAGGTATTCAACTGGTCGAAGAGGTTCGCGAAATCTTCGGGCATATTTTGGAATCTTCTCGTAACGTTGCCGCGCACATTTTGGAAGTATCCGCAGCATCTGAACAAATGTCAGCAGGCTCCCAACAGGTGAGTGCTTCTGTAGATGAAATGCATAGCATTGCGAAACATGCTTCACTCGACGCACAAACGGTGGCAAAGGCAACCGAAGAGCAGCTTCAAGCCATCCAGGAAATTGGCCAGTCTGTCGAGAGTTTGAACGCAGTGGCAGAAGAATTACAGCAAGGAATCGGCAGGTTTACTGTGTAGGAGGCAGCTCAACAGGTTGTAAGTCCTCTTTCTTTGAAAGGGGGGATGCCATTAAGGATGATGGAGTTTATTTCTGATAACTAAATTCATTACCGTTTAACAGGAGGAGAAACCAGATGAAAAAATTTACAAAAACAATCTTGGCGAGCACACTCGCTGCAACAATGCTCATGACATCAGGAACAGGTGCTTTTGCCGCAACAGCGGTTAAGCCTGTCACAACCGTAGCTGCTGAAACTGCTAAAAAACCGCAAGCGAAGAAGTTTGAATCCCGTTTGGATGAAATCATCGCGAGAGGCTACATCCTCGTAGGTACTCCAGGGGACTACAAACCATTTACATATTTGAATCCGAAAACAAACCAATTCGAAGGTTACGATATCGATGCGATGAAAGAATTCGCAAAAAGCCTGGGAGTAGAGGCGCGTTTTGTCCAAACCTCTTGGCCGACACTGATGGACGATCTCTTGGCAAATAAATTCGATATTGCTGTCGGAGGCGTTACGCGCAACACAGACCGTCAGAAAAAAGCACACATGAGCGATCCTTATATTATGTTCGGTAAAGCTCCGCTGATTCGTGCAGTTGACAAAGACAAGTACAAGAGTGTAGCAGACATTAACAAGCCAGAGGTGCGCATTGGTGTGAATCCAGGTGGCACCAACGAAAAATTCGTTCGTGAACATCTGACAAAAGCAACTGTAACAGTTGAACAAAACAACCTCGACATTCCTGGTCTGGTAGCAAGCGGTAAGTACGATGTGATGATCACAGATACGCTGGAAGCAATTGTGTATTCCAAAGCAGATTCCCGCCTGTATCCAGCTCTGACCGACAATCCGTTCACGAAGAGTGAAAAAGGCTACATGATCCATCGCGGAGACACCATCTTCGCTAACTACCTGGATCTGTGGATGGACGAGATGAAACTTCAAGGAATGTTTGATGAGCTTTACAACAAATGGGTAAAATAATCCGATAACAGACAAGCAGCCTGATTCTGGGCTGCTTTATTATTTTTTAAAAACGGTAGCATCACAAAATCAGGCAATTTGGGTATATATGCAGTTTGCTTTTTCAGTCATTGCATGGTACGATTACAGCTATGTTCTTTAGGGTGCTACGTACAATCGGGGATAAAAGGGCATGTTCCGGATCGTAAGGAATAGTGCCCTTTTTTTTGAGAATTTTATAGATGAAGGTATTGATAAAGGAGACTGACATTCATTGGCGACTTTTAATGATTTTGGCTTACATCACTCCATTGTTAGAGCGTTGAGCAACATGGGCTTCGAAGAGGCTACAGCGATTCAGGATCAAACGGTTCCTGTAGCACTGCAAGGTCGTGACCTGATCGGTCAGGCACAAACAGGTACTGGTAAAACGGCTGCATTTGGTATTCCACTGATTGAACGCTTGGATGAAACAAGCGGAAATATTCAAGGGGTTGTTTTGACTCCAACACGTGAGCTGGCTGTTCAGGTTGCAGAAGAGATTAATAAAATTGCCCAATTTAAAAACATCTCTGCCCTGCCAATCTATGGTGGTCAAGACATCACGCGTCAAATCAAAGCGTTGAAAAAACGTCCACAAATCATCGTAGCAACACCTGGTCGTTTCATGGACCACATGAGAAGAAAAACCATTCGTCTGGATGCCATTGAGGTTGTTATTTTGGATGAAGCGGATGAAATGCTGAACATGGGTTTCATCGACGACATCAAGGAAATCTTGAAAGAGGTTCCAGACAATCGTCAAACGCTGTTGTTCTCTGCTACGATGCCGAGAGCGATCCAGGAAATTGCGCAACAGTTCATGAACGAACCAACCATTATTCAAGTGAAAGCAAAAGAAGTAACCGTGCCAAACATTGCACAGGAATACATGGAAGTAGCTGAAAAGCAAAAGTTCGATGTACTGTGCCGTTTGCTGGATATTCACTCCCCTGAGCTGGCTATCATTTTCGGTAGAACCAAGCGCAGAGTTGATGAGCTGTCCGAAGCCCTGACCAAGCGCGGTTATGGTGCAGAAGGTATCCACGGTGACTTGAACCAAGCGAAACGCGACAGCGTGCTCCGCAAGTTCAAGGAAGGTACGATCGAAGTGCTGGTAGCGACTGACGTGGCTGCACGTGGCTTGGACATCAGCGGTGTAACGCATGTATTTAACTTTGATATTCCACAAGACGCCGAGAGCTACGTTCACCGTATCGGTAGAACGGGACGTGCTGGTAAAACAGGTCTGGCAATCACGTTTGTGACTTCCCGTGAAATCGACCATCTGCGTCTGATTGAGCGTACAACGAACCGTCGCATGGAGCGCCGTGCGGTTCCTTCGATGGCTGAGGCTTTGGAAGGTCAACAAAAGATGACGGTAGACAAAATTCTCGAAGCATCTGGAAGAGACGATCTGTCTCCTTATAAAACGCTGGCAGAGCAATTGCTGGAGGATGTCGATTCCGTAACACTCGTATCCGCAGCACTCAAGCTGTTGACCAAAGAACCAGATATGACTCCTGTTCGCCTGACAGAAGAGGCTCCTCTTCGTGTAGGTAAGAAAAAGCTACCTCCGAAAGGAAAAGGTGGCTTCGGTTCCGGTTCCGGTTTTGGTGGAAAGCGTCCATCTCGCCCACGCAATGGCGACTCTCGTCCGCGCAGTGGTGACTCTCGTCCACGCAGTGGTGACTCTCGTCCGCGCAGTGGTGACTCTCGTCCACGCAGTGGTGACTCTCGTCCACGCAGCGGTGACTCCCGTCCACGCAGTGGCGAATCTCGTTCACCACGCAGCTAAGAATCGAGCGGTATTGTAAGCAAAGACTGGTGTGCACTTGTGCGCATCGGTCTTTTTTCATGTTGACCTGCCTGCGAATATTTAGGGTGATCTGTGACAAACTAGGAGTGTTTTGGCACGGATTTTTCGCGCAGGGAGAGAGTGCACGCATGAGGAAAACAGCCATTGGAAAGTGGGCTGGTATTTGGCTCGCCGTATTGGGTGGGGGGATGTCGGTTCATGCAACTGGACATTCCCTTGATCAAGCGAAGGAGATTTCTGCGATTATCGAGCCAACAGACATTACTAAAGAGGACGCCATACGAATCGCCTTGCAGCAGGTAAAAGGGCGGGTTGTCCATGTTGAATTGGAAAAAGACGAAGGTGTTCTCGCGTATGAAATTATTATTCTCACCGAGCAAAATCAGGTGTTTGAGATCGATGTCGATGTGAAGACTGGAAAAGTGATCAAGGTTGAATCGGAAAATTTGTAAGGAGAAGGCTTCTGCAACTGGGCAGAGGTCTTTTTCCTATGGGCAATTAAGTTTTGGCAACAACGAGTCAGACAAATTCGCGCTTTGATTTTGTTGTTACCCCCTATGAAAACGCTTTATATTTAAGGTGTACACATTATCATTTTAATCATGTCAACATCTCATAAATAGGGGTAAAGGAGGGTGCAGTATGGAGAGCGTGGAAACAAAAAACTCTTCGGGTGGAATACGGGTCTCGGTACAAAAGTTTGGACGGTTCTTGAGTGCGATGGTGATGCCAAATATCGGGGCTTTCATCGCTTGGGGATTGATTACCGCTTTATTTATCCCAACAGGTTGGCTGCCTAACGAAAATTTGGCCAAACTGGTTGGACCGATGATTACGTATTTACTGCCACTACTGATCGGTTATACCGGCGGGAAAATGGTCCATGATGTTCGAGGTGGGGTCGTAGGTGCAGTCGCTACGATGGGGGTTGTCGTAGGTGCAGACATCCCGATGTTCCTAGGAGCCATGATCATGGGTCCTTTGGGCGGCTGGGTCATAAAAAAAGTGGACCAGTTGTTCGAAGGAAAAATTCGTTCCGGCTTTGAAATGCTAGTGAATAACTTTTCTGCGGGTATTGTTGGCGGGTTACTGACGCTTTTGGCTTTCCAAGCAATTGGGCCTGTCGTTGTAGGCTTGAGCAAGGCGCTTGCAGCGGGTGTAGAAGTCATTGTAGGTGCAGGATTGCTGCCGCTTGCCAGCATTTTCATCGAGCCAGCGAAGATTCTATTTCTGAATAATGCGATTAATCACGGTATTTTGAGCCCGATCGGTCTGGATGAAGCGGCGAAGATGGGGCAATCGATTTTCTTCCTGCTTGAATCCAATCCGGGGCCAGGTCTGGGAATATTGTTGGCATACTGGCTTGCTGGGAGAGGCAGTGCCAAGCAATCGGCGCCGGGTGCTGTCATCATTCACTTCTTCGGGGGTATCCACGAAATTTACTTCCCGTATGTGCTGATGAATCCACGTCTGATTCTGGCGGCTATTGGTGGCGGGATGGCTGGTGTGTTTACCTTCACGCTGCTTGGTGCAGGCTTGGTGGCGCCTCCGTCTCCAGGTAGTATCTTCGCCTTGATTGCAATGGCACCGCGGGGTGGATTGCTTCCGGTACTGGCTGGTGTGTTGGCAGCGACTGTCGTGTCCTTCCTCATCGCGTCTGCTCTCTTGAAAATGAGCGCGAAGACAGACGAAGATGAACTGGAAAAAGCGACAGAAAAAATGCAAGAGATGAAAGGCAAAAAAGCACAGGCACAAGAAGCGGTAGAAGCTCCAGTGAAGAATGAGGTAGCTGCTGCTGACGTGAAGAAAGTCGTCTTCTCTTGCGATGCGGGAATGGGCTCCAGTGCGATGGGAGCGGCGTCCTTGCGCAAAAAGTTCAAGGATGCGGGCCTGACCGAGATTACGGTCATCAATACGGCGATCAACGACATTCCAGGTGACGCTGATATCGTCATTACGCACAAGTCTTTAACAGAAAGAGCGCAGGTCAAAGCGCCTTCTGCTGAGCATATCTCCATTGAAAACTTCTTGAATAGTCCCGAGTATGACAAGTTGGTCAAACGCCTGGGGTAAAGGGAATCAACGCTAGTGAGAGCTAGCGTCTTCCCTCTTTGGCGTTGAGGAGGGAACGAAGACATGCATGTATCCTCTCGACAGCGATCTATTATCGAGATTTTATTGAAGGAACAAAAAGGAGTTACCGTTGGTTCGATCGCCGAACAGATTGGTGTAAGCGGCCGTACCGTTCACAGGGAATTGGATGTGCTAGATTCCTTGCTCGAAGAATTCGAACTGGAGTTAGTCAGAAAAACAGGTTCAGGGCTTGAAGTGGTGGGGACTGACGAGCAAAAGCGTGCACTCAGAATGTCTGTCCTGCATCACATGACGAAGGAGTACACCGCGCAGGAACGTAAGGCCATCATCCTGTGCGCGCTCCTGGAAGCATTGGAGCCAGTCAAGCTAATTTCGCTGGCGATCGATTTGAAAGTGACGACAGCGACCATTAGCCATGATCTGGATGATTTGGAGAGCATGCTTGCTCGTTACGATCTGTCACTCTTGCGAAAAAGAGGGTACGGCGTAGAGCTGCAAGGTACAGAGTCATCCAAGCGACGGGCTATCAGCAGATTGATTGCCGAGCATCTGGACGATCACGAATTGATTGGGATTATCAAAGAAAATATTCAAAACAAGGCACTGCGAGACATCGATTCGATATCAGAACGGCTGCTTGGCTTGATTGACCGGGAAAAGCTAATCAAGGTCGAGAATGCATTGAGCCATCTGGACGAGGAGCTTCCCTATCCTTTGGCAGACAGCGCCTATCTCGGATTGGTCACGCATTTGGCATTGGCCATGGAACGGATTGAAAAAGGGGAAGGCATTCATTTTGACGAGAATACCCTTAGTGAATTGAATGGAACTCCCGAATACGAAATAGCCAGCAACATCATGGATCGGCTGAAGCAGATTTTCCAAATGGAGATCCCTGCGGATGAGATCGGCTATATTACGATGCATTTGCGGGGAGCCAAGCTACGGCATTCTCCTGATGACCAGGTCTGGACCGAAAATACGGAGCTCATGGTCATTACGAAACGCTTCATTCAAGCCTGCGAAGAACGCTTGGACATACCGCTTGGCAATGACGCCTCGCTGTTCCATGGTCTACTGACGCATTTGGAGCCAGCGTTGTACCGATTACAGCGGAAGATGGAGATTCGCAATCCGATTCTCGAGCAGATCAAGCAAAACTATCCTGAGCTATTTACCGTAACAAGTGAAGCAGTCCATACGATCTTGCCAGAGCTACAGGTTCCAGATGAAGAGATCGGGTACCTGGTGATGCATCTTGGTGCGGCATTGGAGAGAACGCGCCATGAGCAGCAGTGGTACCGGGCATTGGTGGTGTGCTCCAGCGGAATCGGCTCCTCCAAGATTTTGGCAACGCGCATCAAAAAAGAAATACCGGAAATCGTCAGCTTGAAAAATCTTTCTATGTTTGACCTGGAAGAGGTTCCGGCAGCGGAATATGACTTGGTCATTTCCACCCTTCCATTGCCGCTCGATCCAGCGGAATATGTCGTGGTCAGCCCGCTGCTTCCGCCAGACGACATTCAAAAAATTAAATATCAATTGCACACGACGAGCCAGAAACGATCCCATAAGGAGAAAAGTCAGCTGGTTCCCGCAGGACAGCAGTCCATCGAACAACTAAGGGCCATGCAATACTACGCTGCGTATGCCAATGAGCTTTACGATGGGCTATGGGGAATGAGATGGGATAACCGAGAACAGGACATCGCCCAGCTTTTGAGCCAAATCAGCAAGGGGCTGAAAGAGCGTGGAACGATCGAGGAGGTCGAATCGGTAGTCAAGCAGTTGATCGAGCGGGAAAAGCTCGGCGGTTTGGGGATTCCGGGTACATCCTTGGCTCTTTTTCACGGAAGAAATGAAGCAGTGAACAAGGCGTCCTTTACGTTTCACCAATTGCGAGAGCCCGTCCTTCTTCGCTCGATGGATGAAGAAGTGATATCCATTGACATGCTTCTGCTACTTTTAGGGCCGAAAGAAGTGCCGAAGGAAGGACTGGAAGTACTCAGTGAGATCAGCTCCCTTTTGATTGAAGAAGAAATGCAAGCGGTTTTGAAAACAGGAGAAACACAGCAAATTGCTGATTATATAGCAGGCAAAATGTATGCGTTTTGCCTCAAAAAGATAGGAATGGAGAGAACGAAATGAAAAACATACTGACAGCAGAAAAAATCATGTTGAATGCAAAGGTAGCCAATAAAGAAGAAGCGATCAGACTGGCAGGACAATTGCTTGTGCGTGCAGGCCACGTAACGGAGGCGTATCTAGAGAAAATGCAAGAGCGCGAGCAGTTGGCGACCACTTACATCGGAAGCGGCGTAGCCATCCCGCATGGAACAAACGAATCAAAGGCAGAGATTCAATCCACTGGGATCTCCATTATTCAGGTTCCGGAGGGCGTAGATTTTGGAGAAGGAAATACAGCTTACTTGCTGGTAGGCATTGCTGCTGTTGGAGACGAGCATCTGGAGGTGCTCTCGAACATTGCGATTCTTTGCTCCGAGGAGGAAAACGTCAAGCGGATTGTAAACGCGGCTTCTGCGGAAGAAATCATCACGATGTTCTCCGAGGAGGTGTAATCCCCTATGCTAGCAGTACATTTTGGAGCAGGGAACATTGGGCGAGGCTTTATCGGGCAACTGTTACAAAAGGCTGGCTATGAAATTGCGTTTGTGGATGTCAATGCGGCTTTGGTCGATGAGCTGAATGAGCGAAAAATGTATCGCGTGCAACTAGCAACAACAGGAAAACCGGAGTCGGTCGTGGAAGGAGTTCGAGCGATAAATGGTCAGGATGTAACGGCGGTAGCTGAAGCGATCGCAACTGCCGATTTGGTTACGACGGCAGTTGGTCCTAACATTCTTCCGCACATTGCAGGGGCCATCGCAGCCGGTATTACCCGGAGACTTTCTGTTCATGCGAAGCCACTGAATGTGATTGCATGCGAAAACATGATTGGCGGCAGCGAGAAGCTGAAAGAACATGTGTATG
Organism: Brevibacillus sp. BC25; assembly: GCF_000282075.1. Classification (NCBI taxonomy): domain Bacteria; kingdom Bacillati; phylum Bacillota; class Bacilli; order Caryophanales; family Paenibacillaceae; genus Brevibacillus; species Brevibacillus sp. BC25. Next base: position 10,816 of record NZ_AKIX01000067.1, on the reverse strand, counting down.
AGCATTTGACCGAATCGGTTCAAGCAGAGGCAGCACAATGGATCGGATTCCCCAATGCAGCTGTAGACCGGATTGTTCCTTTGCAGCAGCATGATGACAAGCTTCTGGTGATGGTTGAGCCGTTTTTCGAATGGGTGGTAGATTCCTCGCAGATGGTGGGAGAAGTCCCGTCCATTGAGGGCGTTACCTATGTGGAGGATCTTGCGCCGTACATCGAAAGAAAGCTGTTTACCGTCAATACAGGTCATGCGGTCATCGCGTACCTGGGGTATCAGTTGGGGATGAAAACGATTGATGAAGCGATGCGAGACGATCGGATCGTTCAGGTCGCTCGCGGGGCTCTTCAGGAGACAGGTGCACTGCTTGCTGCCAAGTACGGATTTGACCCGCAAGTTCATGGGCAGTATGTAGAAAAAATCCTCGGCAGATACACCAATCCGCTGCTGTCGGACGATATTGTCAGGGTGGCACGTTCGCCGATCCGCAAGCTGTCGCAGCATGATCGTTTGGTCGGGCCAGCGCTGCAATGCATGGAAAAAGGAATGAATCCAGAGTATTTAGGTCTGGCAATTGCAGCGGCACTGGCATTCGACTATCCCGAGGATGTGGAGTCCGCACGGATACAAGCAAGCCTGAAAGAGTTTGGCTGGGAAAATACATTACACAATTGTACCGGCATTCCGGCAGGTCATCCTCTTGAGGAGATCGTGCGCGCACAGGCACGCAGATTAAAGGAATGGTCAGGTAGCCATTGAGAGAGGCTGGTGTTACGATGTCCCAAAAGATCACAGGTGTAAAAGCTTCAGCAGGTATAGCCATTGGCAAGGCGTTTTTATTGACAACGCCCGATTTACAGATCAATACCGTAGCGATTGAAGATCCGGCGAGTGAAATCCAACGCTTTCATGAGGCGTTGGCTCGAGCAAAAAATGATTTGGAGGACATCGTTCTGCGCGTGGAGCGGGAGATGGGTACGGATCATGCAGACATTTTCAAAGCTCACCTGCTCGTCTTGGAAGACCCGGAACTGGTCGATACCGTCAAAGATAAAATCTCAAACGAAAAGACAAACGCTGAAAGTGCCTTGAATGATGTCGCACAAGCATTCATCGGACTTTTCGAGCAAATGGACAACGAATATATGAGGGAGAGAGCAGCGGATATTCGTGACGTGACCAAACGTGTACTTTCTTACTTGCTCGGGGTACCGTTTGCAGGACTTGGTGAGCTGACAGAGGAAGTAATCATTGTAGCGGATGATTTGACGCCCTCCGATACGGCCCAATTAGACCGTCGCTATGTCAAAGGTTTCGTCACGGATATTGGTGGACGAACCTCGCATTCTGCGATTATGGCACGTTCTCTGGAGATACCTGCTGTTGTCGGAACACAAGGAATTACTCGTGCAGTTCAGCCTGCGACGCTCATCATTCTCGATGGGCATGAAGGAATCGCGATTATCGACCCGAGTGAAGAGGAGATCGCTGTCTACAAACGCAAGCAGGCTGATTACGAAGCGCAAAAAGCCGAACTGGCGAAGCTTGTGAACAATAAAACGGTCACGTTGGACAATCATCATGTCGAGCTTGCCGCCAATATCGGAAGTCCTGAAGATGTCGCTGGGGCAAACGCCAATGGTGCTGAAGGTGTCGGGCTGTTCCGCACTGAATTTCTGTACATGGGACGCAATGATTTTCCGACGGAAGATGAGCAATACATTGCGTACAAGCACGTGCTGGAGCATATGGGCGACCGCCCAGTGGTTATTCGCACATTGGACATTGGCGGGGACAAGCATCTCTCTTACTTGGCTTTGCCAGAAGAAATGAACCCGTTTCTTGGGCATCGCGCGATCCGGTTGTGTCTCGACAACCAAGAACTGTTTCGTACGCAACTGCGTGCTCTGTTGCGCGCAAGTGTACACGGGAATTTGAAAATCATGTTTCCGATGATTGCGACACTGGAGGAGTTCCGCCAGGCGAAAGCGATTTTGGAGGAAGAGAAAAAATCATTGGTAGATCGCGGAATTGTAGTATCCGATCAGTTCGAAGTGGGTATCATGATTGAGATCCCTGCTGCGGCACTGATGGCCGATCAATTTGCACGCGAAGTTGACTTTTTCAGCATTGGAACCAATGATTTAATTCAATACACAATGGCAGCCGACCGTATGAACGAGAAGGTCGCTTATCTCTACCAGCCTTATCACCCTGCCGTTTTGCGTTTGCTGCACAACGTCATTAAAGCAGGGCACGCGCAGAACAAATGGGTAGGTATGTGCGGAGAGATGGCGGGCGACCCAATCGCGATCCCGATTCTATTGGGAATGGGTCTGGATGAATTTAGTATGAGTGCAGGGAGCATTTTGCCTGCGCGCCAACTGCTGAGTCGTTTGAGCGTGGAGGACGCAGCGAAACAGATTGATGCGATCTTACAGATGAGCACTTCTGCGCAAGTAGAGGCGTTCGTGAAGGAATGGCTTGAGAGAGTGTAGCGAAGGAGGCATATCAGAATGATAGAGAAAAAAATAGTGGTTCAATTGGCACACGGCCTGCATGCACGTCCTGCTGCGAACTTTGTGAAGGTGGCCACGTCTTTTTCCAGTGAAATTAAAATCATCAAAAATGAGAAAAATGTAAATGGCAAGAGCATCATGGGTATTATGGCAGCAGCGATTGGAAAAGGGGAAGAAATTACCCTGATCACGGATGGTGTCGATGAACAGGAAGCGATGGCAGCATTGGAAAAAGCATTGACCGCACAGGAATAGTGAAGAGAAAAGGATGGACGAAAAGCCCCTCAATTTGAGGGGTTTTTCTGTTGTTCCGGAAAAGTTCACGTAGACAGAAGTTGTGCAAAAGGGTGCGAAAAGGGGGTCAGTCGCTTTTGGGCTCGTTGTTCTTCTAAAAGCAGCTCCATTTTCAGACGGATGCGCTCCGAGTGTGTAGTTTTGTAGAGGGGGATTACCAAATTCCGTATTTCCAAAGGATCGGTCGTGAGATTGTACAATTCGTAATCAGTCATCGTGGGGTTGTATACATCTTCAGCAAAATAGCGGGAGTATTTCCATAAAGCGCTGTGCCCGGCGGAATACATGTAGGCCAGGACCGTTTCAATCCGATTCGGAGGAATGACAGAGTCATAGGGTTGGTGTTGCACACTCACTTGATGCTGTCCTTTTGTTACATCATCGTCCGTCATGAAGTAGATCGGCTCGCTGGAGATAGATTCCGTATCATGGGACAAGATGATCGGGGTAAGATCACGACCGACAAGAGAGCGTACCTCGCTATGTGTATAAGTGAGTTCCTCACCAAGCCTATCTATGTCTGCTCCAGCCATACCGAGCAGTGTCGGAAGAATATCCACATGACTGGTTAACAGCACTGTGGAGGTTGCATGTGGAAAAAGGAGTGGGTTGTGGATAATGAGGGGAACGTGAATCGCCTCTTCATAGGCACAGTACCATTTTTGATGTAGATTGCCGTGAGCACCCAACAATTCGCCGTGATCGGATGTGAACACGACGAGTGTCTCGGGATAAAACGAGCAGGAGGCGAGTGCTTCAAGAACACGCATCACTTCCCGGTCGGCGTTTTTCTGGAGCTGATAGTACAGTCTTCGATAATGGGCATGGTCTGAAATGGGCTGGAACGCTTGTGGATATACTTCCCGATAACTCACTTGGCAGCGCGGTTTTGTCGCAAGTGATTCGTGCTGTGTAGGGGGCGGGGCAACAGTGGGAACGGACTTATCCACATGGAAGCGAAAAAACGGTAAGCTCGCCGAGATATCCCCATAGATGGCGATATCATGTGGATTGACGAAAGACGCCACGATCAGCCAAGGATGGTAGCTTTCAACGGAGTTTTTTTCCTGGTCTAATGCATGGAGCAACTCGATGACTTCGCTGCTGTATACCACATCACGACCATTTACTCCGATGGCTGCGGACGAACCGGAGTTATGCGGCGCTATTCCATGCGGTTCAGGCCCTATCCAACTGGAAAAGCCATAGCCGTCCAGCCGATCAGCAAGCAAGTATAAGCGCTCTTTATCTGGATCAGGAACTCCCGTTATAGGGATATAGCTGGGGATAGGAAAGTGGGTACCCGGTACCCAGATGTCGGCATCGGATATATGCCACTTGCCTTTATAGAAACACCGATACCCCGCTTGGCGAAAATAATTTCCCATCGTCGGGACGGTATTGCGATCGAGCCAGAACATGTCGCTGTCGGGAGATCGTTTAGCGACGCCGCCGGTCTGGGTGACGCCGTGTAAAGAGGGATACTGACCGGTGAACAAGGTAGCTCTGCTAGGGCAACAGCCTGTGGAGCCGACGTAGTGACGCTTGAACTCCAACCCATGCTCTCGCAAAAAAGCATGAGCGTGGAGTGTATCCTCGCTCCATGTACGTATCGCAGGCTCTTCATAAACAGGGGGAAAGCGTTCCTGATCCACAATGATGAATAAGATGTTCGGTCGTCTCCTCAACCATTTTCTCGACATATAGATCCCCCTCGGCAAAGATGTACACATCTTTATCAACATATGGGGATAAAGTTTGTCCTTATCCACAAAAAAACTCGCCGATTTCTTGATAATCGGCGAGTTCGAATTCGGATATTTGGTTATCCACAGCTTTTTATACCAATACAAAGGAGAGTACCGACAAAAGAATCGAAGTAATACTCATGGCAATCAGTGGGCGAGCCGCTTTTGTTCGCAATGCGCGCAGATCGACATTGAGGCCAAGCCCGACCATAGCCATAGTGAGCACAAAGGTTGTGACATTGGCGATACCATTATGGAACGCTTCTGAGACAGGAATGAATGTACCGAGAACGTAGCTTCCAAAAACACTCATGGCGAGGAAGCCGATCAGGAACCATGGGAATTCAATCTTGGTGCCACTTTGTAATTTCCCGGAGCGTTTCATCCAAACCATCAGGATAAAACAGAGCGGGACCAACAGGAGCACACGCCCCAATTTTGCCAGCAGTGCAATGGCTAGCCCATCTTGACCCGCTGGTGCAGCAGCCAATGCGACATGAGCAATCTCGTGCAGACTAATTCCTGACCACATGCCGTATTCGACCGCGGACAGGGGAAGGAATGGACGAAGGATCGTGTAGGCAACAGCAAATAGGGTTCCGACGAGTGCGATCATTCCTACCCCAATGGCGGTATCTTCATCCTTGGCAGCAATGATAGGGGAGACGGCTGCAATTGCCGCTGCTCCACAGACGCCTGTACCGACTCCGAGCATGAGGGAGAGGGAAGAATCTGCTTTCAGCCACTTGGCTATCAGCATCGTAACCGCGATGGCAAAGATAATGACACCAGCGTCATAGACGAGAAGCCCGAGGCCTTCATTCAAGACGACGTCGATATTGAGCTTAAGACCGTACAAAATAATAGCCAGACGCAGTAAACGTTTGGCGGAAAATTGAATCCCTGATCGCAATGCTTCCGGATATCCACGAAAATGCCGGTATGCGACCGCGATCAGGATCGAACAGGCGAGGGGGCCAACTTGTTGAAAGCCAGGTATTTTTGCTAAGCCGTAGCCTGTCAGGGCGATGAAAAAAGTAAAAGCGATTCCAGCTATCCACAGCGAAAAGGATGCGGGGTTACTTTCGTTGTTTTTTGCGGGCTGTACACTGGCATTGCTTTCATTCAATGGCACGCTGCTTTTGATCGGAGTTGCCATTGCCATCACTCCTCGAAAAGATTTACAAACTCAGCATACGGCAACTGTTATAATAAGAAAAATAAATCATTGCGATGATCATCATAAGTGAAATGAATGGTTAGTGGTGGAAAGGAGAGTGAAGGCAGTTGGATCAGCATTTGCTTGTGTTCGTGACCGTTGCAGACAGACAGAACTTTTCCCGAGCTGCAGAAGAGCTCCATATGACGCAGCCTGCCGTTAGTCAGTATATTCATGCGCTGGAGCGCACGATAGGGACAAAGCTCCTGGAGCGAAGCAACAAATATGTTCGCTTGAATAAAGCGGGGGAGATTGTCTATCACCACGCTCGAGAGATCTTGGGCTTGTACACGCGGATGCAGAGCCTTGTGGATGATTTGATGAATACACCAAGCGGGCATTTGACTATTGGCGCCAGCTACACATATGGAGAGTATGTGCTGCCTCATGTCATTGCGCGTCTACGTCAGTATTACCCAATGATTACCCCCACGATTACGATTCACAATTCCACAGTCATTGCTGAGCTGGTGGCGAAACGACAACTCGACGTCGGGATTGTTGAGGGGGAGTATGTGGACGAAAAAATGTGCGTGGAGCCGTTTGCTGATGATCGTATGTATTTGATTGCTTCCCCAGAGCATCGATTGGCCGGGCAGACTGAGGTCAGCATTGACGAGCTGGTGAAAGAAACGTGGATTGTGCGGGAAGAAGGGTCAGGCACGAGGGAAGCGGCTGAAAAAATGTTTCGCCAACTGCAATTCACACCGCAAAAGCGAATGGAGTTTGGCAGTACACAGGTGATCAAGGAATCAGTGGAGGCTGGCCTGGGAATCAGCTTACTGTCTTATTGGGCTATCCGCAAAGAACGCAAGCTTGGCACGCTCTGTACATTGAAGGTGACGGGGACACCGGTTACCCGTGACTTTTCGCTCGTCACGAAATCCGACGAGTTTCATACCAAAGCATTGGACATCTTCATGGATCTTATCCGCACACATGTGCCGGAGGGGGCCCATACGTAAAAGAGGAAGCGGCACGATCGGTACGTGCTGCTTCCTCTTTTTTATTTCAAACGGACGAGTCTGGATGGGCGAGTGTAAGACGAAAGGTTGTTCCTTCTGGAGAAGTACGAATCAATTCGACATTTCCGCCGTGTACTTTTGTCAATAGTCGAGAGATCGTTAGGCCGAGCCCCAAACCCTGTTTCTTTTTGCGTTTGCTATCGCCTCGATAGTACCGTTCGAAAATGAATGGAACCTCTGACTCAGGAATTCCCTTTCCATTGTCGGTTACATCGATGGAGAGGAAGTCACTCTGATTATGGACGCCGATGTTGATTTGCGTTGCACTTGCGGCAGCACTATTTTCCAATAAATTGAGCAAAATTTGTTTGACATGTGATTCATCGCCGATCCATACGATTTCTGGTCCAGTCGGGTTAACTGTCACAGATACATCTGCAAATGAAGGCAAGGTTTGCACCTGTGCGACTATCTGATCCAACGTGCTATCGATTTGAATGGATTGCTTCTCGACGAATACCTCGCCTGCTTCCATTGACGAAAAATCGAGCAGGTCATTGACCATCGTCTGGAGTCGCTTGGCTTCGTCCATGCTGATTTGCATGAATTCATCCGCATCTGCACCCTTCACAACGCCGTCTTTGACCGCTTGAATCATCCCGCGGATGGACGTGACAGGGGTACGCAGCTCATGGGAAACACCAGCCAAAAGGTCGGTGCGCATCCGCTCTAGTTGTCCAAGCCGTTTCGCCATTTCGTCAAAGGAATGAACCAACTGGCTGATTTCCGCTTCTTTGATTTTGGAGGAATTGGGCAAGGAAGGCGTATAATTCCCGCTGGATATTTGCTCTGCCGCTATTGCCAACTGCCGCAGGGGCTGTGTTAACGAGCGAGACAGCACATAGACGATAGCCCAACCGCACAAGGTGATGATTCCGATGGAAACCATGATCGTGATATAGGTGTGAACCAAATCATTGTTAAGAGGCGTGCTGACATAATAGGTGCCTGCGACTGCATTGTGTTCATAGTAAGGGACACCTACACGCAGCCAGGTAGCTCCCTTTGTGGCAACAACCTCCCGTATTTCTTTCGTTTTGTCCACCGGTTGGGCAGGGTTAGGTAGCGGCGCAATGGTAGCGGTCGTCGTCTGACTCACCATTTCCTTCTTGAACGCCTTGTCCGCATCATCGTAAATCTGTACCACGTGATCGATTGGGACAGTCGGCATGACTCGAAATGCGATCATGGCGGTAGTGGCTGCGGGTGTTACGGTGTCAGGAATAGCCGGAGACGTAGGGCCAGTCACAGCAGTGACAGCCTGATTGGAGATACCAACAGTTGTTTGTGCCAAATCCTCTATCTTTACAGAAGAAGTCGAGGTGTCCTTGGCAAGCAACACCTTGGTATACGAATCAGCGAGCAACTCTGTTCTTGCTTCCAATACTTGAAACTGTTGTTCTGTAGCTGCTTTGTTAATCCAATAGATGCCAAAAAAGCCAATGCCAAAAAGAATGACAGATAATATCAAGGCATAGCGCCACGTCCAGTAACGCAAGAGCGGTACAGCAGTTCTGGTAGAAGTAGATCGATTAGTAAACACGCAGGCTATACCCCATTCCTCTGATTGTGCTGATTTCCCCTTCGGAAATCGGCCACGGCAGCAAGCTTTTGCGCAAGCGCTTCACTGCGGTATCCACAGAGCGATCGCCCCCTTCAAAATCCATTCCCCAGACCTGATCCAGCAACTGATCTCGGCTGAAGCATTGGTTCGGATGTCGCGCCAGGAAAACAAGTAGTTGCCAATCCCTTGGCATTAAGGAAAGGGGTGCTTTCCCGATTAAGGCATTTTGGGCCGTAACATCTATGGAAAGTGTCCCGAGTCTGATCGTATCTGCTTCGGCGATATAAGAGGAACGGCGGAGCACAGCTTGTACACGGGCCAACACTTCTTCAGGATCAAATGGCTTGGCGATGTAGTCATCTGCCCCTTGTGCCAGTCCCTGGAGCTTGTCTGGCACGGTACCGCGCGCAGTGATTATGATGACGGGACAACTGCCGTATTGGCGAATCTGATCAAGTATATCCAAGCCGTCGTGATCGGGCAGCATCAGGTCAAGCAGGACAAGATCTGGTTTCCAGGAGAAAAAAGTCGGAATTGCCTCGTGATCACCCTCATTCCATTTTATCTCATAGCCCGCCCGTTCCAGGTAGACCTGGACAAGTCGGGCAATCGGCATTTCATCCTCGATGAGTAGAATTCGTTTCACGAAGAAACACCTCCTATCTATCTCAAGTCAATTTGTACTTATCATAGCAATGATAGACATCATTTTGACTGACATCATTTGTAAAAAAATTCTTGTTCAGTTGTTTAGCATAATGGAGTTATGTGTCCGATAAATGGCGAAGGGCATAATTAAACCTCTGGCAGTTTCCTGTCAGAGGTTTTTGTGTGTGCTTGAAAGGCAACCCTTATTTTTTGATGGCAGCTACTGAGACTGTTGTACCTTTTGTGATCTTGCCTTCTTTTTCGAGCTGTTTGATCAACTCTTCCACGGAGATGCCCATTTCTTTTGCCATTTGCTCCAAACTGATTGAAGGGTGAGTAAAGGAAGCTGCTTCACCAGTGGCGATCGTGCCTTCTTTTTCAAGCTGCTTGATCAACTCTTCCACAGAGATGCCTTTTTCTTTTGCTACTTCTTCCAGATTGATAGTTGTCGTGGAAGCAATCATTTCCAGCGTGCCTTCTTCTTTAAGCTGCTCGATCAACTCTTCTACGGAGATGCCTTTTTCTTTTGCCATTTCTTCCAGGTCGATTGTCTTACTGTTATCGCTGTTGGCATCGAATTTCATGAAGGAGAAGCTAGTTGTCAGATCGCTGTCTTTCGTGTTAATAGCTGCTCCTTTCGTCAGTTTGCCTTCTTTTTCAAGCTGCTTGATCAACTCTTCCACAGTGATGCCCTTTTCCTTTGCCATTTGCTCCAGGTTAAAAATCGGTTTTAGAAGAGCATCTGTACCATCTGTGTTCACCATTTTCAGTGGAGCAGAAGAACCAGTCGTTTTCGCTGGTTCATTTGCCGCAAACGCGGAACCTGCCATTGCGGATACTGCCAGAGCCATTACTGCCATTGCCATTTTCTTTTTCATTGTAAAATTCCTCCTTGGGGTTCTGTATATGGTGGTGAGCCTTGTTTGCGGGCTTGCCCGTCTCGGCTACAACACAAATTTAACGGGGGCGTGTGTCCGTAATATGACCGGAATATGGAAAAGTGACGGAATGCCGAAAACGCTTGCATTTTTCCGTACCTTGTTCTACATTAGAGACAGGTAAAAGAGCACGTAAATCGCGTGAAATCTTCTACCCACAAGTGAATAATCAAAAGGCAAAGGTGCCCTTGAACACGGCTTATTTTTCGTGTTTAGGCACCTTTTTTTACTTTTGATCAGGGATGTTGTCTTGAAAGGAGTGACACGCATGGAAAAACCAATTCGAGCGACGCCGCTTGCGATCCGACTGATTCCCAATGTCGATCCTCAATTTGCGGAGAAGCTGAACCTGCCTTCCCATATTCGCAGTCTGGGTCTTTTGACTTCAACGATTGACGATGTGGGGTATACGGCCATTGATGAAGCGACCAAAAGTGCAGCGGTAGAAGTTGTGTATGCCAAGTCGTTTTATGCAGGCTCAGGCCATGCGTCTGGACCGTTGTCCGGGGAGTTCATCGGGATGATCGGAGGCGCGACGCCATCGGAGGTGCAGAGCGGACTGGATGCAGCCGTTGCATTTATGGAAAGCGGAGCATGCTTTTACTCTTTGAATGATGAAGGGACGCATGCATATTACGCCCATGTTGTGTCGCGGACGGGCAGCTACTTGTCTCAAACCGCCGGAATTCGCGAAGGTGAGCCGCTTGCTTACTTGATCGCTCCGCCGCTGGAGGCCATGTATGGTATTGATGCCGCCCTCAAGGCTGCAGATGTACAAATGGTTCAATTTTTTGGTCCACCGACAGAAACGAACTTTGGGGGAGCACTACTCACTGGCAGCCAATCGGCATGCACGGCAGCCGCC
>NZ_AKIX01000066.1:0-34419 GCF_000282075.1 Brevibacillus sp. BC25 | reverse complement strand
ATTTAATGATAGACTCATTAACGCTTTCGCTGTTCAGTTTTCAAAGAGCATTTTTATCGAACGTTTTATATCTTATCACGTTCGTTATTAGCGAGTCAAGAAGTTTTTTATCGAATCTCGTTTTCTTTTCTCGTATTTTGTCGTCGTTCTTGGCGACAAGTAATAATCTATCATATCTAAAAAGAGAATACAAGACCTTTTTTACTAGTTTTTTAAAAAAGATAGCGAAAATAAAAAAGCCCCTATAAAGATAGGGACTTTAACAGGCCTACTGCGCTGTATACCCGCCGTCAATGACGACAGCCTGACCCGTGATACCTGACGCTTTCTTGCTAGCTAAAAAGGCAGCGTAGTTCGCTACTTCCTTTACTTGCAACAGTCGCTTCTGCGGCACCAGCGGGTAGATGACTTCTTCCATCACCTTTTCCAACGGCACACTTCTTGTCTTAGCCAAATCCGCTAATTGGTTTTGTACCAACGGCGTATCGACATACCCCGGACAAATGGCATTTACCGTAATACCAGCTACTGCACCTTCCAGGGCTGCAACCTTGGTAAGCCCGATGACTCCATGCTTGGCACTGTTGTACGCTGCCTTCCCCGCAAAGCCAATCAACCCGTTAATGGAAGCCATATTGATGATACGGCCATGACCTTGTTGTTTCATAATGGGGAACACGTGTTTAATCGCAACAAAAGGCGCTGTCAGCATAATACTGAGCATTTGTTCAAATTTCGCAGTCGGAAACTCTTCTATTGGAGAGACAAATTGCAATCCAGCATTATTCACTAAGATATCGAGTCTGCCAAAAATCTTGACTGTCTGCTGAATGCACTCCTGCATTTGTACCTCGTCGGTGACATTACAGCCAAAGCTGATTGCTTCGTGACCTTCCTTTTGCAATTCGGCTGCTGCTGCTTCCGCTGATTCCCCATTCAAGTCCAATATGACGACTTTCGCCCCTTCCTCGGCAAACGTCCGGGCAATCTCCAATCCAATTCCGCTTGCAGCCCCTGTTACTACTGCTACCTGCTGCTCCAACAACTTCTCCATACCCTACTATCTCCTCTCCTGCTCCTGATTTTCTCTGTCTATAAACTGCTGATCTCTGATGAAAATTAGAAAATAGAAACGGCAAATGCCAGAATGAACACGACAGCTGTTTTCAAAACCGTAATCGCGAAAATGTCTTTGTACGATTGACGATGAGTCAAACCAGTAATCGCGAGCAGTGTAATGACCGCTCCGTTGTGCGGCAATGTGTCCATACCACCAGAAGACATCGAGGCAATACGGTGCAGCAACTCAGGGCTGATTCCCGCAGCATTCGCCATCTCCATGTATTGCTTGCCCATAACCTCCAGCGCGATCGACATACCGCCCGACGCTGAACCTGTCACACCTGCCAGTACGTTTACAGCTAGTGCCTCAGAAACCAACGGATGATCACTTGCTCCCATAATCCAGCCTTGGATGAGCTTGAAGCCCGGTAATGTTTTCACAACGTTTCCGAATCCAACTTCGGAAGCAGTATTGAAGATTGCCAAGAGAGAGCCCATCGCGGCAGCAGTCAAACCACTAGCCAGCTTGTTTTTGACTTGCTTCACATTGATTAAAAGCGCGGCAATAATTCCAAGACAGAGCGAAATAATCAGTGACCAAGAAGATACAACGTTTTTCACTTTCTCAATCTTAAATGATTCTTTGAGGATCGCTGGATCGTACCACGTCTCTACTGTCCAAATCCCTCTGCTGAACATATAGTTACCCACGAGCACCAACGCCAACGGGAGAATCGCGACCCAGATGTTCATGTAGGATTCATTTTTAATCAACTCTGGCTCGTTCGTATGTCCCTCGCCGTAGCCTTCCCCAGCAGCGACAGCCTGCTTGCGTCTGCGCTCCAGCCATAGCATCCCGCCAATGAAAACCATAATGGCGCCAATCGTTCCAACAACAGGTGCAGCATAAGCATCCGTACCAAAATAAGTCGTTGGAATGATGTTTTGAATCTGCGGTGTACCTGGCAAGGCGTCCATCGTATACGTAAAAGCACCGAGCGCGATCGTTCCTGGAATGAGACGCTTCGGAATATTAGCTTCACGGAAAATCGCAGCAGCAAACGGATACACAGCAAAAGCCACAACGAACAGGGAAACCCCGCCATACGTCAAAATCGAACATGCCAGAACGACAGCCAAGATCGCACGATTGGAGCCAAGTGCCTTTACAATCGTGTGGGCAATGGACGAGGCAGCACCGCTCAACTCCATAACTTTTCCGAAAATGGCACCCAGTAAGAAAATAGGGAAGAATGATTTCACATAGTTTGCTGCATTCGTCATAAAGGTTTCGGTGTAGCTCGGGAGCAGAGAGATCCCGGAAAGAACAACGGCCAGCAGCGTAAAAATAGGGGCAAATACGATAACAGGATAGCCCCGATACGCAAAAAACATCAGGAGACCGAGCGAAATCAAGATGGATAACACTTCGATGATCATATAATTCTCCTTTCAATTTTCTCCTCCGGTTACAGAGGAAATTGTGTGTATTCACTTGGAGAAAACGCTTTCATACCCATCTCAATTGCATGGACCATGCCAACTCCAGTCGATTCCAGAAAAATCGTTCATCCATACCCCTTCATCGCGCCTGGACTGATGGTAAGCAGATGATAGCGCTTGCATTTTTTCCGGATTTCCGGAATTTTTTGTCCGGTTTCATGGAATCTAGCAAAAATCTGCCCGCTTTTTCGGGAATCTGCTCTAGGAAGGCTACTGGGTTTAAGCGGGAGGTCATCTTGCTCTATTCCAGAAAACCGGAATCTAGCAAAACATTATTCCTGCAGATGAAAAAAGCCGCGAACCTGGCTCAACGCCACATCCCCGACTTATACGCGCCTCGACTACTGGTACTTCTCCCACTTTTCGTAAAAGCTGGACTTGCTGATTTGCAACAGCTTGGCGGCGGTAAGCTTGTTCCCCCCTGCTTGCTGCATCGCTTGGCGAAGTGCTTCCTGCTCAGCCTCTTCTATGACTTGTTTCAATGGTCGAACGGCATCAGTTGGAACCGACAAGGACGTAAGCGTCCCTTCGTCAGATACAGGCAGCCAAACATGCTCTTTTTTCAGGACATCGTCTTCGAGTAGATGAAGGGCTCGTTCCAGCACGTTTTTCAACTCCCGTACATTGCCTGGCCAGGAGTAGCCCCGAAGTACGTTCCACACCTCTTCATCAATGGCCCTGACCACAACGCCAGTGGACTCGCCAAGCTGTTTGAGCAGATTCGAAACCAGCTCCGGCAAATCCTCCAGACGCTCGCGCAATGGAGGAATCGAGAGTGACACGACATTCAACCGATAATAGAGGTCCGCCCGAAACTTCCCTTCCTTGATGCTTTGAAGCATGTCCGAATTCGTGGAGGCAATCACTCGCACATCGATTGGCGTCGTCCGAACAGCACCTACTCGCTCGACTTCTTTTTCCTGCAAAACACGCAGTAGCTTGGCTTGCAGCGGCAACGGCATGTCCCCGATCTCATCCAACAGAATGGTTCCGTAGTTAGCCAGCTCGAACTTTCCTTTTTTTCCGCGGCGAACAGCTCCAGTAAACGCACCTTCTTCATAGCCAAACAGCTCTGATTCCAGCAAAGAATCCGGAATAGCGGCACAATTCACCCGAATGAAAGGACCCATTTTCCGCTTGCTCTCGGCATGAATGGCGTGGGCAAACAGCTCCTTGCCCGTCCCGCTTTCACCCGTGATGAGCACAGTCGAATCGCTTTTCGCAACTTTCTGAGAAAATTTCTTAAGCTCCTGCAGCTTCTGGCTGTACCCGACGATTTGATCAAAATGATAGGTAGCCCCCATCCGCCGCCGCAGCTCTTTCTTATAATAAGTCAGCTCATCCTTCAGTTGAGCAACCATCGCAGCCAAAGCAGTAAGCTCTTGCACATCCTGGAACAGCACCGTTCCCAGAACGGCAATCACTTTACCTTCGTCCATGATCGGGATGCGATGCGCAATCATGTTCTGTCCTTTTATATGCTGAATGTCGGCGATCTCGGCAACGCCAGCCTGACCGACAATATGCATCCGCGTGTTTTCGATGACATCCGTCACTGGCTGTCCGATCACGTCCTGTACATTAAGAAATTTCCGATAGCTCCGATTCAATAAGAGTATTTTTCCGTCCTTGTCCGTTACGATCATCGGTTCATGGGCATTTTCAAAAACGACCTCAAGCAATTTGCTCATCTGCTGGAGATTCCAATCCAAAACCGGCTCCCCCTTTGTCTGAATGCTGCTGTGTCGAACGTTCGCTCACTACTCGTTACGCTAAAATTATACAGGAACGATCAGGGGAGGTGTGCTTTTTCATAAAGGCTGTGTTATCTAGACTGCTCTTGTAATTGCTTGACCAATCGCTTGGGAGCCGCGCACATATAGCCTTCCCGTATGTAATCCTCGATTTCACCATAGCTAGTCACGTTTTTGTCCAGGATCGAAACCCAGCCGTGATGACCGATGTACGGTGTCTTGTAAAAGTGCTCCTGTGCAAGCAAAATCTCTTGGGTCGTCTTCAGCACCTTCACAGAAAAGGAGGGGCCTTCAGTGCCCCCCTCTCCCAAAATGACAAACGGCTTGTCGTTTACGCGAAACGATGTATGTCCAAAAGCATCTACCTGCTCCGATACTTCTGGCAACCGCATCGCCAGCTCGCGAACAGCAGCTACCATCTTCAAACCTTCTATAGAAGAAATCTGTTCGTGCACCATCTGGTCCAAGCCTCCCTTTGCTTCCAAACGCTTATATACCAGTCTGTTCTGTACTTTGCACCACGTTTCCTTCCCTCATACGATAAAGCGGCAAAATAAAGCTGAGACCAATAATCATCAGGAATCCAGCGATCCCGTATATGACTGCGAGCGGAAGATGCATCTTCAATACCCCAGTGATACTCATCATGACGACCATGGAGCCTGTAAACAACGGGGTCAGTATTCCATTCACCCGACCGATAAAGGTACTCTCGGTATTTTTAAGCAGCATGGTGTTGATCCCAATTTGAATGGAGGGCAAGAGCAATCCCGCGATGAACTGGGCAACAAGCGTCAGCCACAGATTCGTGGACATCCCGCAAATCGCTACTGCGACCGCATTTCCAAGAAGCCCCATGACCAATAGCTTTTGCGGTGGAATCGTTTTGGCAGCTGCCATCGTCATGGCCCCTCCAGCAATCATCCCCACACCTTGGGCGGTAATTAACCATTGCAAACTTTCTTTCGGCAATTGCAGTTGTTCGGTCACGATAAAAATCCCAAGCGGCTGAATCATTCCCAATGAGAAACCCACAGCCAAAAAGCAAAAACCAAGCATTGACAATACGCGACTGGATAACACATAACGAATCCCGCTGACCATCTCTCCAAGCAGTGCCGATTCTTGCTGTTCTTCTTTCTCGACACGATCTGGCGGCAAGAAATACAGGACGCCGGCCGCAGAGAGGAATGCAACTGCCGTGATGACCATGGCAACCTCCATCCCCCATTGCTGGAACACAAACGTACCGACAATTGGACCAAATACCATGAAGATCGCGAAAATAGTCTGGTACGCTGACATTCCTACCTGAAGTTGTTCACCAGGTACATGCAGCTTGAACAGCTTCATTCCGGACGGTTGGGAAAACTGAGAAAGAATGGCTGAAATGAGTGTGGCAAAAAAGATGGCCTTCCACGAGCCGTAAACGAAGGTAAGCAGCACTCCGACAACCGATAGAGCACTGAGTAGCTCACACCAGACCATCGTTTTTCTCGGTTTCCAGCGATCGGCAAACGTACCAGCAAGAAAGGAAAACAGAAATATTGGTGCATACTCCGCCACAGAAATCATGGATACAGCGAACGGATCGCCTCCTGTATGATCCATCACAAAGAGCAGAATCGCCATGTTGCGCACCCATACTCCGATTTGCAACAGAAATGCTGATAACAAAATAGCCCTGACATAGCGATTTTTCAAAACATTTGACATAAAAAAGCCTCCTTATCCATTGCGATCTGGACAGGAGGCTACGCATATTATCGTCAAAAAGACATAGAAACCCTTTGGTGAGTCTAAAAAGGATCTACCATCTATTCGCCAATATGCACATACTACCCCTATCCAAAAACGCATCGTTTTATCCGATTAGTTTTGTTGGAAATAGGAGTTAGCAGATCATTGGCTTAATGGTCACCCTTTCTTGTAGAATGACCCAAGAGTACCACAAAAAGTAATTCTGTGACAAGAAAAATTCACTTGATCTTGTCCTATGCCTTGTCGACAAGTGTGATGCGCTCTGCTGCAGGAATGCGCGGCTGAGCGTTAGGGATCGCGGCTGGATAACCGATATGCAGGTTCCCTAGCACTTTTTCTCCTGGTCGAATGCCCATCGCTTCACGGAATTTCGGCTCGTGAATCCACGGGTACGTCTCCCATGTCAAACCGATGCCTTTTTCCCACGCCAGCAAGCTAAAGTTATGAATGACAATGCTGGTCGAAGCGAAATCGTCCTGACGCGTAATCAGGTTCGGACTTTCTTCCATGATGACCGTCATCAGCATCGGAATCGCCATGATTTTATTGTAAAACTTCTCGCCGACTTCTTTCTTTTTCGCAGGGTCAATCTCCCGCTTTTCCTTCATGATCCGCACGGCCTCAGCGATTCTTCTCTTGCCTTCCCCGTACGTCACAATAAAGCGCCACGGCTGTGTCATGTGATAATTCGGTGCCCACACGGCTGTATCCATCATTTCAGTAACCAGCGCAGGGTCTACCTCACGATCTGTAAAACGATGAATCGAGCGACGCTCTCTAATCAATTTGGCCAGTTCCATTTCTGTCTCCTCCTTCTCATTCCAGAGCCATTGCAACGCCCCCGGAAATCTTGTGTTTGCACATTTGCTCAAATGATCCGCTCCTTCGTCAATGAACAGGACGAGCTGATCTGCTGTGAAGCCACTATCAGCCAAAATCTGATGTGCTTCTTTTGTCAGCGGAATCATTTGTTTCTGGATGTTTTGTTTTTTGGTACCTTCCTTACTGCCAACATCCATGTAGATGCGCAGCCCCGAATGGTACATTTTCTTTTCCCGCATAAACGGCACCATGCCCTCATACCAATACGATCCCGAGATGCTGCCGATTTTCGTGAAAACATCCGGATATTGCTGCGCAGCGTACATCGAGATCAAGCCACCAAGCGAAAATCCGATGATCCCTGTTTTTTCCGGCCTAGGGTCTGTCCTGTACTTACTGTCGATATACGCCTTACATTCATTGGCGACGTAAGAAAGATACGCATCTCCTTGCCCGCCAAAATCAATGTTGCGCTCAGGAGAGATCGCTTTGGAAAACCAAGGCGTATAGTCATCTCTGCGGTTTCCTGGTTGGATACCGACGAGAATCAGCTCAGGAATTTTTCCCTCTGCAAACTTATCTTCGATTACATCGAGTGCAGTACTAAACGCAGGATCAAACAAGTCACCGCCATCATGGACATACATGACGGGAAAACGGGACGTACTCTTGTCATAGGATGGCGGCAAATATACGAGCAGTGCTCGGTGATGGCATACGTCTGCAAACAATTGTCCCTTCACAATTTGCACGTCCCCTCTTTATTTTTTTCTTCTACTCAGTAGATAGAAGAAATACGGTACACCGATGATTGAAATGACGATACCCACTGGCAGTTCAATGGGTGTGAACACAGTTTTGCCGATAAAATCAGCTGCCACGACCATGAGCATCCCGATTGTTCCCGACAAGGGGAGGGCATACCTGTGCTGGATTCCCGTCAGACGCTTCGCAATATGCGGTGCCATCAAGCCGACGAATCCGATGCCTCCAGAAACCGAGACACACGCGCTCACGATGCCAATACTCGACAGCAGGAGAGTATTGCGCTCCTTTTCCACGGACACACCCAAATTCTTGACGGACTCCTCGCTCAGCTGAAGCAAATCGAGAATATACACCTTGCGCATCAAAACAGGAATGAGTATGACTAGCCATGGCAGCATCCCTGCAATATGCGTCCAGTTGGCACTCCAAATACTTCCTGAGAGCCATACGGTTGCCATTTCAAAATCGTTGGGATTCATTTTTAACGAGAGATACAGTGACACGGCACCCAATCCGGAGCCAATCGCGATCCCCACCAGAATCAGTCGTTGTGGGTCAAGCGCTCCGTTACGCCAGGCAAATAAATAAATCAGTCCAGCCGCAAGCAATCCGCCTGTCAAACCGAACAAAGGCATGGCCATGATGGAATACCAGCTCGCATCCATAAATTGTCCACCGAAGAAAAACATAAAAGCGACGATAGCGGCTCCTGCCCCAGCATTAATGCCCAATATCCCCGGATCAGCCAGCCCGTTACGGGTGATCCCCTGAATGACGGTTCCAGCGACCCCCAGGCCAAAGCCGACCAACGCCGCAATAACAATCCTAGGCAGGCGAAAATCAAAAATAACCAAATCGTATTCCGCTACAGGATCAATACGCAATAACGTACGGATGACATCCATCACCGTCATGTCAAATACACCGTTGGTCAAACTGATATAAATCACCAGCAAAATTAAGGCGATGTTGACGAGAAACAGCAAACGAAATCTACCTTTTTGATTAGGCATGCTTTCCCCCTCCTCTCTTGTAAATCAAATAGAGGAAGAACGGAACGCCAATAAAAGCCGTTACCACACCGATTGGGGTCTCAAACGGACTATTCATAAATCGGCTGAGAACGTCAGACAAGGCCAGGAAAATGCCGCCCAGTAATCCTGCACATGGAATGATCCATCGATAATCGAGACCTACCAAAAAGCGGGTAATATGCGGAATAATCAGCCCGACAAAGGCGATTTTTCCTGCCATCGCTACAGAAATGCCTGTCAAAATGACAACAGCGGTCGTTGCCAGTACTTTGACCATCACCGTTCTTTGTCCGAGACCGCGAGATACTTCGTCGCCCAAGGACAAGATCGTAATCGATTTGGACAAAAGAAGTGCGAGGACAATACCGACGATGGCAAAAGGAACCGCCAGCTTCACCAACCCAGGCTCCAAGAGATGCAGCCTAGCATTGTACCAGAAGCTGACATTTTGCGAGACTTGAAAATAAGTAGAAATCGCAGCTGAAATACTGCTTAGAAAGGTACCCGTAATCGTACCGATGACCGCCATCCCTACTGGCGTCAAACCGTTGGGCAACAGTCGGGAAAAAGCGAGAACCATCGCGACCGCAAGTGCTGAACCAATCAAGGACATGGTAATCATCGTGACACTCGTAGCGGATGGAATGAAAACCATGCACAGCGTAACAGCAAAAACCGAGCCGTCAGACACGCCCATAATAGAGGGGGACGCGAGGTAATTCCTCGTCATCCCCTGCATCAACGCTCCTGATATCGCTAAAAATGCTCCGATCATGAGTGCGCCCAAGACTCTCGGCAAGCGAGAGTGCATGACAATTTGATGATCGACATTCCCTTCATCAAAGGCAAAGAAAGCTTGATAAATCGTCCCCGCATCAATCGGCTTGGCCCCGTAATGAATGGAGAGCAAGATTGTGAGCAGGATCACCACTGGCGAAACAGCTAGTATGATCATCGAAGTTGCTTTTTTGGATTGCATAGCTTACCCTCGCCCACTTTTACTTGGCAGACAATTTTTCTACAGCCGCCTTCAGGAATTGTGTTTTACTCCAAGCAGTACCGCCTTGTGCGAGAGGATCAACCACGTTTACGTAAACATTGCCGTTTTTCACAGCATTCACGCTCTTCCAAATCGGGTTGTTCTGCAAATCTTCCAATGCATTTGGCTTGTCTTTATTCTCGTCTGGAGAGAATTGAATGAACAGGTAGTCCGGGTTGATCTGGCTGAACTTCTCCATGGAGATAATTTCTTGTGCCTTCGCCGCTTTTACCTCTTCAGGTGCAGTCAAACCAAGGTCTGCGTACAGAGCTGGGTTGAAGAACACCTTCTCTGGATAGATGTTGATATTTCCTTGGCGCAGACGAATCACGAGTACTTTTTTATCCTTTAAGCTCTCGCCCCATTTTGCTTTGGTTGCTTCTGCCTCTGCTTTGTACGCTTGGAGCGCTTTTTCGGCTTCCGCTTGTTTGCCAGTCAACTCACCCAGCAACTGCAGATTCGCTTCCCAGTTGGTTGAAATGTGAGACACAGGGAAGGTAGGCGCAATTTTGTTCAATTTCTCAGCCATCTCGGGCGGGAATTTACTGCTTCCCAGAATGACATCAGGCTTCAAGGACAGGATGGTTTCCAGGTTCGGTTGGATTTTTTCCCCGATGGACGTGGCTTCGCCCGTAATCGGTGCAAACATCTCCGGGAATTTACCGCCTACAGAAATCGCTCCTACCGGTTTCACGTTCAGTACCAGCGAATCTTCCATGGACTCCATGCTGCCTACAATGGCGATCCGCTCTGTTTTGCTAGGAACGGTGTATTCTTTATCCAAATATTTGATCGTGCGTGTCTCTGCTTTATTAGCTTCATCGGCCGGCTTTTCTGCTGTAGCTGTTGTCGCAGGTGCTGCCGTAGGTGCAGTCGTGTTATTCACTGCTTCTTTTCCTCCGCCGCACGCTGTCAGAGCCAGTGTCAGCGCTGCAATGCTCAAGCCTAGGTATATCTTTTTCATTCTTGAAAGACCCCTCTCAGAAATGTAATGTTTCACTCCACGCGAGTGATAACGATTATCATTCGTGATTATAAAGCATCCACTCATGCACGACCATGGACGAAATCCAGAATCAACATGGACGATCTCCTGAAAATAATCTCACACTCTCTTCCACGATTCGTTCATGAGCTGTTGCCGAGTATTCTCGCCAGGGGTCGGACGTAATGACATGCGCCCGATTGTTGCGGACTGCTTCGATTTCTTGCCATGGTCCCGATGCTTTCAAAGCTTGGAAGCATGCCAGCGTTTCAGCCTCTTGGCAAACTAACAGCAGCAAGCGATCTGGCGCGAGCGCAGCCAATTCCTGTGCGGTCACAAGCTGGTCGAACTCGTTCTGCTCCGAGACAAAAGCAGGTTTGACTTGCAGATCTTGATAAAACACTTCATTCATACTGCGATTGCAGTGGACATAGAGCTGGTTTTTCAAAATCCGCACGATGAGCACCGTTTCATCGCCTAGAACGTGTTGAAGCTTTGCCCGGGCCCTCTTCACCTTTTTCTCATACTCGCAAAGCCAATGATGCGCTTCTACGGACTCGCCCAAAAAGTCTGCCATAAGCTGCAGTTGTTCTTTCCAACCCTGCTCTTCAAAGGGTACATACAAGGTGGGCGCAATCTCGTTCAGTTGCTTCTGTTCCTGCAAACTCGTCTCGTCCAAGCCAATGATCACGTCCGGCTTGGCATCGCGAAGCATTTCGATGTTGGCTTTCCAATTCTGATTAATTCGAAACGCGCTCAGATGTACCGGGATATCGTTTCGATAGCTGTGATGATAGTAAGCCGTCCATTTCGGGTGCAGTGGCGCTGCGTAAGGAATCATTTTCAAAGCCAGCAAATGCCCGATGATGGTCGAGCCGTACGCCGCAATTTTTCGTTGGCGGCTTTTCATATAGAGAGTGGGTGAAACACCGACAGCTTTCTTGAATTTTCGACTAAAGTAAAACTCGTCGTTGTAGCCCACTTGATGAGCGATATCGCGCAGCTTGGCATGCGACTGCACCATCATCTGCTTCGCTCGGCTGATACGAAGCTCTGCCAAATAGTCCATAGCTGAGATGCCATACGTTTTTTTGAACAGATCGACGAAATATTTTGGACTCACATCTGCGATGCGAGCCAGCTGTTCAATCGTCACATTTTCCGAGTAATGCTCTTCCATATGTGCGCGTGCCCGCTCCAGCGCCATTCCAGAATCTGTGGCCGAGAAGTGAGCATGCTTGACGATGTGGTACCATAGCTCTTGAAAAGTGTGTTGGCCTCGGAAACGCTCGAGCGCCGTCTCCTGCTTCCATAGATTCTGGATCAAATCACAATAGACAGGAAGCTGCCCTGCCGATTGGACAGAGATCTCTCCCCGAAAAGGAAACAGATGCTTTTCCCGAAGGGCTTGGAAGCGCCGATGTCTGTCTCTCGTTTCCATAAAGACATCAAAACGAAGCATGTACATCTCCAAATGATCAGCCGAATCAGGGACGATACCAAACGTAAGCATAGGAGGACATACGTAAATCGCGTCCTGCCGCAATTGGTACTCCTCGTTCTCCAATCGCAGGCGCCCTCGTCCCCCGGTTACTACCAGCAAAATATGCGAATGAGTGAATTGTTGGCGTAGTCGGTCATGTCCTTGTGCTTTGAACCATGTAATGTCACGCAGCTTAAAAATGGCTTCTGCCATGGTCTTCTCTGTGAATTGTTGAACCAAGGCTTGTGTTTCGTTCATGTTCTCACCTCTGCCCGATCCTCTGTGAATATTGATAATAATTCTCATTATCATCAATAGAGAAAGTATATCAAAAGTGACGCTTGCTTCCTATCAGGAATATTTAATCGAATTGAACCGATAACTTTAACGTGGTATGGTACGTACCAATAGAAAGGGAACGACGGGAGGGAGTTTCCGTGGAATGCAAGGTTGTCGGATTGGAATTGGGAGCCGATGACTACATGACCAAACCGTTTGATCTGCGTGAGGTAGTAGCGCGGGTCAAAGACTGAAACCATTCAACATAACGGAGTGAAAATGAAGATATGAAACGATATGTTCTACCTTTTGTCTCTAGCCTCGTCGCGATTACTTTTGTCACAGGGTGCACCTCTGCCTCTGATCAACTGACGGTAAAAGACCCTACCCCACCTGCAACGGAAAACACTGGGCAGCCTCCTGCTGATGCGACAAAAGGCGAAAAGCCTGCCGATGATTTGCTCAAGCAGTTCACCGTACTAGCTGCACAAGCCAAGGAAGCGAAAGAGCTAACTGCCTTTTTGGATGAGCACCTGGCGAAAACGGACACAAAAACTGCCGATCAACTGTTTTGGGTACTCGAGCAGTATTATGAAAAACATTTGCCTACGATAAACGATAACTTCAAGGCACTCCTCGCCCAGCCGGGAAATGCGGATAAGCTGTATGCCTTGCAATACCCTTACGATTTCAACAAGCTAGAAGGCGATGACAGCTTCAAGCAATGGCTCCTCAATCAAACAGAGGGCGGACTCGTCTTACAGGCAACGAACGACATGTCCTTCTACTGGCAAGTGGATTACAAAGCACTGCAAAAATATGCCTCTTCGCTCGGTGAGGAAGGGAAAGACTACTTGTCCATTCAAGAAACGGAAACGGGCAAACCGTATTTGGGTGACGGCGGGTTGCAAATCACGCGGGCCGAGCTCGGACCCAGAATGGTTGAAGTTGAAGAGTATTTGGTCAACTACCGCAGCAGCCCACGTGCAGTGAAGCTCCGTACGCGCTATATCGACTATCTCAAAACATACTTGTCTGATTACCGTTACGCTGCCATTGACGAAGCAACAATGAAGCTGCTCCCTGCCGTCAAGGAAGAGTATCAGAACTTTGCCAAGAAATATGAGGCTACGAAAACAGGACTGATCGTCAAGGATTACTTGAGAGAGGTCGCTAAAAACAATGATGTGATCTTTGAACCCGGCAAGCCTGGCGAAAGCATCATCGGAGACGCAAAGCCGAACATTAGTCAGTTCTTGAACGGGCTCGAGGTGCGGATTGCTCATACGATGAATCCTTAGAAAACATGCAGTTTGCGTGGCTGTAGTGGGGAAGAGGGAACAGGAGAAAACGACTCAGCTTCTAGGGCCACCCACTGGGGGATTGACTGGCCGACTCCATGCAAAAAGCGAAACCGCGTCCAAAGTTGTCCAATCTGGAAGTATCTCAGAGGTGGACGCTTAAGGGCGTGTTTCGCTTTTTGCATTACGTCTCGGTCGGTGTCCCTAAGATCTTCGCTGTTTTCTCCTGTTCCCTCTACAAGCTGCTTGTTTTTTTCGGTAGTTGATGAAAGATGAAAGACTTTTATTGTTCTACCGCCGAAGTCTCGAACAAATAAAAAATGTAATCGGAGGAAGCTCCCGCGTGACCCATTTGTCTGAGCATGGCGGAGATATTGCCACGGTGATAGGTTCCGTGGTTGGCGACGTGCTGGACGATGTCGGCATAGCGAGCATGAACCGTGCCCAATGCTGGGTGCGTATAAGCCGAGGTGTCTTCCAACGAGATTTGTCCGAAGAAATCTCTGAACTGCTGGGCTGATTCGGCAAACAGTTTTCGCAGCTCGTGTACGTTTTTTCCTTTTAATTCCTGCAAGAGAACCCCTACTTTTGGTCCTACCTCTTCGTAGCTCTCCCCCTTCATAGCCAACAACCAAACATAATCCGTCTTGAGAATGTGAGCCAACGTCTGGGTGATGGTCGGAAACACACTCGGAACCTCCTGCTCGCTTACTCCCTCTGGTACCTCCTGTAACCGCTCGAATACCTTTTCGTTTGCCCATACATGATATTCGTACAAACGCAATGCTTCATGCTTCATAATCAATCTGCCTCCATTCACTTTTTCCATCTCTTCTTTGCTTTCAATATAAATCAACTCTACTGACAAAAATGGTCAGTGAATTCACGTCGACTGATAAAAATGAAATAAATCGGCAGCGATGGCGGCCAATCGCTCTTTTACAAAAGCTGGTTCCTCAACTTGAATAGATTTTCCGTATGGCAAAAGATAATGAGGAAGGATCGAATGAGCCATTTGCTCATCTACTTGAAAGATCACCTGTGTCTCGCTGCGTTCAATCACAGTATGTCCGAGATACCAATGCCTGCACAAATCAGCGAGTGACTGTGTTCTTCCTTTGACCTTGATCAAAATGGTGCTTCCCTGCTTGTCTGCTTCCGGTAGTAAATTCGAGAGAAAAAAATGGCGCGCAGAAAATTCAGGGGGGCGTTGAAAGTTGGCTTCAGTACGTTGGATCTCATAGACACGATCTGCACGAAAGCTGCGAATGGTACTACGGAGATGACAATAGGCAACGATATACCAGTTCCCCTTCCAATAAACAAGCCCGTATGGATCGATATGACGCCTCTGTCTCGTTGTCTGGTAGGCTTTCTGATACTCCATCGAAAGGGTGTACCCATTGGCAACAGACAGTTCCAGTTCCTGTAGGGTAGATTCGAGAGAAGGATCAACGGGAGGCTGGATCACCTCGAAGCCGATACTATGTCGGTCAATCGCGTCACGCTGCTCTTCATTTGTGTAACGTTTTAGCTTGGAAATGGCCCGGTGTAAATCTGCTCCGAAGGGATACCCGGCCTCTTGGGCAAAAGCCGCTGCATGAATCAGGGCTTTTTGCTCGTTGAGGTCGAAAAACAACGGAGCTTCATTGAAATGCTGAAGTAAACTGTAGCCACCATTATGTCCGGCATCGGAAATGATGGGTACACCGCTCGCACACAGTGAGTCGATATAGCGATAAACGGTGCGAATATTGATCTCGAGAATCTCTGCCAATTGCTTGGCTGTCATACGCTTGCCGGTCTTCAACAGCCACAAAATGGAGAGCATATTATCGGCTTTGGACATTTTCTGATTCGCTCCCCTGAATGAAATCTTCTGATTCTACTAATTACCACAGATTTCAATCCATTTCCTCTATCTGCCCCTTCTCCTTTTCTCGACAGGATCGGTTCTTTCTCGATAAGCTGCCAGTTGAAACATGGTGGAAACGGTTGAGAAGGTATAAGTCTGCTCACTTAACACCTCAATGACATAGGGCAAGGCGTCCATACTCCCCTTTAGCGTGTCTTTCGTACCGCCAGCGGAATGTTGAAGCACGACTGAGCCTGGGGTGACATGTCCCAAGATGTTTCTCGCTACCTGTGGGCCGGTGAGACCTTTCCAATCCCAACTATCGATATCCCACAAAATCATTTCGTAGTCACTCGCTGCAAGCAGCTGGATGACCTCCTCATTCACTGCTCCATATGGCGGCCGAACCATCCGAGTTCTCACACCTACTACCTTTTCGATCTGATCTGAGGTATGTTCTACCTGCTCATGAACAGCCAAGAGAGGTATTTGCGTAAAGTCAGGGTGATCCCAGCTATGGTTTCCTACCATGTGACCTTCCTTTACGATCCGCTCCAGTATTTTCGGGTTATACTTCACCATTTGTCCCACACAGAAGAACGTTGCCTTTACCTGATAGTGGGCTAATATGTCTAACACACGAGGCGTCCACAACTGATCCGGTCCATCATCAAAAGTGAGTGCGATTTCCTTTGACTGGATGAGCTTGTTCACAAGTGTCCCCCCTATAACCCAGTATTCTGCTGTATTGATGCATAGTATGACTGGGCTATCATTTGGTAACGCTAAAAAAACCTCTATCGAGGGCTTTTTACAAAATTCAGGGAAAGATCTGTATGGATATGCAATGCATAAAAAAATTTTTTAACAACGGTTAATGAATATAGTATAATGATGATAATGATTTTCATTTTCGTAAAAATTTATACTAGTGCGTATTCAAAGAGTCGACTTTTCATCTCCGAGAAAGTGGCGATCAAAGGTCGCTTTTTTGAATTACCTCTACTAGAGAGATTGTTGGATATACATGGAGGGTTAATCACGACAAAGCATGCTCGAAAGGGAGGATTATATGGGAAAAGTTTTAGAAGTAAAAGATTTGCATGTGTCATTCGATACGTATGCAGGTGAAGTCAAAGCAGTACGAGGCGTCTCCTTTGATCTGGAAAAAGGAGAAACGCTGGCGATTGTTGGGGAATCTGGTTCCGGTAAATCCGTAACTTCACAAGCACTTATGCGCCTCATTCCTTCTCCTCCTGGACGCATTCCAAAAGGACAAGTTCTTTTTGAAGGAAGAGATTTGGTTACGCTTTCCGAAAAAGAAATGCAGGATGTTCGTGGTCGCGATATCTCGATGATTTTCCAAGACCCGATGACTTCCTTGAATCCGACGATGACTATCGGTAACCAAATCATGGAGAGCTTCATCAAGCACCAAAAGCTGAACCGTGCAGAAGCGCGCAACCGTGCTATTGAACTGTTGGAAATGGTAGGGATTCCATTTGCCAAGGAACGTATCGATCAATACCCGCACCAGTTTTCCGGTGGGATGCGCCAACGGATTGTTATTGCCATCGCCCTGGCCTGCAATCCAAAAATTATCATCGCCGATGAGCCGACAACTGCTCTGGACGTATCGATTCAAGCGCAGATTTTGGAGCTGCTGAAGGAACTGCAAAAGAAGATGGGTACCTCGATCATCTTTATTACGCATGACCTCGGTGTCGTTGCTAACATGGCAGACCGTGTAGCGGTTATGTATGCAGGTAAAATTGTGGAAATCGGTAAAGTCGATGAAATTTTCTACGATCCTAAGCACCCGTATACATGGGGTCTATTAGGTTCCATGCCTAGCCTCGATGCCAGCGATGACGAGCTGATGTCCATTCCTGGATCGCCGCCTGACATGTTCAAGCCACCTGTAGGTGATGCCTTCGCGGCTCGGAACCCATTTGCGTTGAAGGTCGATCTGGAATATGAACCACCGATGTTCAAAATCTCCGATACGCATTATGCGGCAACATGGCTCTTGCATGAAATGGCACCTGACATCAAACCGCCTGCTTCGGCTGTGAGACGAAAAGTCAATTCTGATGATGCGACTGAGGCTCCAGTAAGCACCAAAAAAACGTTCAACTACGAGAACCGTGAGAAGCTGGTTGAAGTTAAAGATTTGAAACAGCATTTTGACCTCGGGAATGGCCATACGCTGAAAGCTGTAGATGGTATCACCTTTGACATCTACAAAGGGGAAATCTTTGGTCTTGTGGGTGAATCTGGTTGCGGTAAATCCACTACCGGACGGACCATCCTTCGCCTGTACGATGCAACTGGCGGAGAGGTCTTGTTCGATGGACAAAGTGTACACGGAAAGAAAACACTCGAAGAAAAGAAATGGCTCAACCGCAAAATCCAGATGATTTTCCAAGACCCGTACTCATCGTTGAATCCACGTCTGACTGTATCCGATATTATTGCGGAAGGTCTGGACATTCATCGTCTGGCGAACAAGGAAGCACGTATCGCCAAGGTACACGAGCTGTTGGAAACCGTTGGCCTCAACCGCGAGCACGCAAACCGTTACCCGCATGAGTTCAGCGGCGGACAGCGCCAACGGATCGGGATCGCACGGGCATTGGCTGTTGATCCGGAATTCATCATTGCCGATGAACCGATCTCTGCCCTCGACGTGTCCATTCAGGCGCAGGTCATTAACCTGCTCAAGCGCCTGCAAAAAGAAAAAGGCCTGACTTATCTGTTCATCGCCCATGACCTTTCCATGGTTAAATACATCAGTGATCGCATTGGTGTTATGTACCGCGGACGTATTGTGGAGCTGGCAGAAAGTAATCGCCTGTACGAGAATCCGATTCATCCGTACACCAAATCGTTGCTCTCGGCAATTCCATTGCCAGACCCTGATTATGAGCGCAACCGCAAGCGCATCGTTTTCGATGATCAGGATTATTTGCAAGATCAAGGGGAAGAACGCGTCTTGCGTGAAATTGAGCGCGGTCACTTTGTTGCATGCACCCAGAAAGAATTCGAAAGATATGGCGGCGGCGTCTTGGTTTAAGCCTTTCACAGAAAAAAGGGAGAGAGCTTCGACAGCTCATCTCCCTTTTTTATTTAGTCCTTCATTCGCAAGAGTCTCATGCTGTTTAAGATGACCAGCAATGCGGCTCCTGTGTCACTGAGCACCGCCAGCCACAAGGTTAGATAGCCTGGGAAGATCAGCACGAGTGCGACCAGCTTTACGATAATCGAAAACCAGATGTTTTGCTTGATAATTGTGAGTGCTTTTCTGCTGACCTTCATCGTGTGCGGCAGCTTTTCGAGATTGTCAGCCATCAATACGATATCCGCAGTTTCCATTGCCGTATCGGTTCCTGCTCCACCCATGGCAATCCCCAAGTCAGCTGATGCGAGAGCAGGCGCATCGTTGATCCCGTCACCCACCATGGCGACGACCTTGCCTTCTTGCTGTAGTCGCTTGACTGCTTCTACCTTATCTTGTGGCAGTAGCTCTGCAAAATAACGGTTGACGCCGGTCTGACTCGCTACCTTTTTCGCCGTACCCTCATTGTCACCAGTCAGCATCACGATGTCTTCGATACCTGCGGCCTTGAGTTTGCCAATGGCACTAACCGTAATCTCACGAATGGTATCGGCAACAGCAATCATCCCGATCAATTTCGTTGCGGTACCGATAACCACCAGCGTATGTCCTTCACTCTGCAACGACTCGATTTTCGTTTGCCATGCGGACAGATCGACTCCCAGCTCTTGAAACAACGCGGGCTTCCCTGCATAAAATGTTTCGGTTCCGATGACAGCGCTCGCCCCTTTTCCGACGATCGCCTTGAAATCTTGCCCACTCTGAGAAGCGACCTGCTTTTGTTTCGCATAGGTGAGAATCGCTTGTGCAATCGGATGGGAAGAACGCTCTTCAATCGTTCTGGCGATCGACACTACTTCAGCTTCGCTTCCCGCCATCTCGATAACCACAGCAACCTGTGGTTTCCCTTCCGTCAATGTGCCCGTTTTATCGAAGGCAATTGCGGTAATCGCTCCTGCCTTTTCCAAAAACGTGCCGCCCTTGATCAGGACACCGTTTCTCGCGGCATTTCCAATCGCGGACACAATCGCAACTGGCGTGGAAATGACCAGTGCGCACGGGCAAGCAACAACCAGCAGCTCAAGCCCTCTGTAAAACCATTCTCCCCAAGTACCGAGTCCAAGTAATGGCGGGAATACGATCACGAACAAAGCAAGCACGAGCACGATTGGCGTGTAGATCGCAGCAAATTTGTCGACGAACGCCTGAGTAGGCGCTTTTTTCTCCTGGGCTTCCTCCACGAGATGAATGATTCTGGCAATCGCCGTATCCTCCACCAGCTTTGTTACCTTGATCTCCACCGCGCCGCTTTCGTTGACACTCCCTGCAAAAACACTGTCGCCGACCAGCTTATCTACGGGAATCGATTCACCTGTTATCGGGGCCTGATTGACGCTCGATGTCCCATGTACGATGACACCATCCAGCGGGATTTTCTCTCCCGGCTTCACTACGATAACTTGGCCGACAGCGATGTCCTCAACTGGCTTACGGGTAAGAGACTCCCCCACCTTGACCCATGCCTCGGGCGGAGCCAAATCCATCAGATTGCGTATGGAGTCGCGCGTTTTTTCAATCGACTTGGTCTGTAGCAAGTTTCCGATGGAAAAGAGCCAGACGACTGTCGCGCCTTCCAGCCACTCACCGATTAATGCTGCTCCAACAGCCGCAACAGACATCAATACGTTCATATCCAGTGAACCGCTTTTCATCGCGTAAAAAGCACTGCGCGCAGGTCGGTAGCCGCCACTTATGATCGACAACGCATAGAGTACAGTAACGACCAGCGGAGAGATGCTAGGCGATAAGGAACCTAAAAAACCGAGAGCCAACAGCACACCGGAAATCGTCGTCAGTACCGTCCCTGCTTGATCCGTTTTCGGTACTGCTTTGGCCGTGCGTCTCGTAAGCAGCATGGCACTGTAGCCAGCCTTGGCAACTTCCTTGACCACCGTGTCTTCTCCCAGCCCATCCGCGACGAGCTGCATTTTACCCGTGGAAAAGTTCACGTTTACCTCTTTTACGGCAGGCAACGTCTGCATATGCTTTTCCAGCGATTTGGCGCACGAACTGCAATCCATACCTGTAACGCGATAGACAACAGCCTGTGAAGAAAGAATGCCTGCGCTTTCTGTTGCTGTTGCCGCAGCCGCAGGCTCGAGAACCGTGAGAATTTTACCAGCATGCTTATGCTCACTTCCGCATTGATGCCCACTGCAACACTCATCTTTTTTTCGTTCTTCTGCCATCTGTTTTCACCTTTTTCCAAGCATCTATTTTGCCCAGCTTCGAATGAAATCAATCCACAAACATTCAAACAAATATTTAATTATTATATTATCGCATCCTTCTGGTTCGTTCAAGGATTGATTTGAATATTTCGCCCATTTTTTTACAAATCGAGAATAAGAAAAAGACCCCTATTACTAGGAGTCTTGTTACTTGGTACGGGCTTCTACTGGTGCTGGGGTGGTCTGCCAACGCTCCCCACAGTCCAGACATTTGCACTTGATTACTTTACGCTTTTCTAAGGCAAGACGAACGGCAAACAGGATAAAGGCCCCTGATAGTCCGAGGAACAAAAAGATGACAGGAGTCCCTTTCACCGAAATGCCGATCAAGGCAAGCACTGCCAAAACCGCTACATAAATGGTTATGTATAATGGCTTATTGATCGAATCCGTAAAATCGATCTTTGCAGAACGGCACTTCGGGCACTTTGGTGGCGCACTCATGGTATTCTCTCCCCATTTCTTGGATCATGTACATCTTACACGAAAACAGAGAAGGACACTACACTGCCATGAAAATGTCGTTTTTCCTTTTCACTTTCTCCGCGAATGTCTATAATAGTAGGACATTGTAGAGCATGAGGTGATGGATACAGTGGATGACATCTGTGAAATCCAATGTTTTGATGAGGAAAAAGTAAATCGGTTAAAGCCGCTCGCCACAGAATCAGAAGGGGTAGCAAAAATCTTCAAGGCGTTGGCCGATGACACCCGCGCCAAAATCATACACATCCTCTCGATGGAAGACGAGCTCTGTGTCTGTGATGTGGCTGCTATCATCGGAAGCTCGATCGCTAACACCTCCCACCATCTGCGGCTTCTTCGCAACATGGGACTAGCTAAGTATCGAAAAGAAGGAAAGCTCGTTTTTTACTCGTTGGATGATGACCATGTACGCCATCTCATATCTGCGGGGATTGAACACGCCAAAGAACAGAAAACGATTGTCCGAGCTACCTAATGCTCGGGCTTTTTTGTTACTCCCGCATTTTAAACATTTGATTAACCATGGCGATTTACACTCGTTTTCCGGGTAAAACGCTGCCTGATCGCCTCTATTCCCACAAATATAAGGAAGTAACATATACTGGCGAACACAAAAACCGTTGCCTGCGGATAAAACAATGCAGCATGCGGATCAACACTCATTAGCCATTGAAAAAACACAGGCACATAGCCGATGACAGCATATCCACCGAAACGCACAACGTATTTTTTCCACCCGAACAAGTGTGATCGACTCACTAGCCAGTCCACGAATACCGACAGCCATACGAAGACAATCAGGTTCAATGCCATACTGATAAGTACACCCAGCAAATACTCTTGTCCGAACCCGTATGGCGCGCTCGGATCACGATAGTTATAGATGATCAACGCAGCATACAGACCAGTAATAAAAGGGGATATGACTGCGGCCAGTATACGCATGCCGATATTCATGGAAATCACTCCCTTGCTTCGCTTCGTTCTGATTCGTTTGTCGTTCTCGCAGTAGGATGCTCACCCGTCGATAGGCTGACCGTAGCGGTTGTCCCTTCGCCTATCCGGCTTTGAATATGTATGCTGCCTTTTGCAACCTGCAAAATTTTTTGCACGATAGAAAGACCGAGACCGCTTCCCGTCGCTTCTCGATTGCGTGACTTGTCTCCTTTGTAAAAACGGTCAAAGACATGCTCCTGCTCTTCTTCTGACATGCCAATCCCCGTATCCCGAATGGTCACGACAATTCGCGTATCCTTCTGTATCGCAATGTAAATAGAGCCCTCCATTGGGGTGAATTTGATACTATTGGCAAGCAGGTTCATCCATACTTGATTGAGCAGCTGCTTGTCACCCACGATGAAGGTCTCCGGTAAAGTCAGCTCCATCGCGAGCTTTTTTTGTTGCCACTGATGCTGCAAAACTAAGACGACTTGCCTGATCTGCTCATCCAGTCGGAAACGTGTCGGTTCGTACAGACCTGTCTCTTTGTCCAGGGAAGCGAGCGTCAACAGCTGCTTGCTCAAGGAAGACAGCCGCCTGCTCTCCTCTTCGATGATAGTCAAGTACGTCTCCCGCTGTTCGTTTGTCACACCACCGCTCCGGATGGCTTGAGAAAAGCCTTGGATCGATGTCAATGGAGACTGGATTTCATGAGAGACATTGGAGACAAACTCTTGGCGCATCTCGTCCAGTTGTTTGAGTGACTCTGTCATCCTGGCAAAATGCATGGCCAAATCGCCGATTTCGTCCCGGCGAGCGATGTCCAGGTGAATGTCGTACTGGCCTTCTGCCAGCTTTTTGGTCGCATGGCTCAGCTTCTCGATCGGCTTCACCAAATAACGGGTAAATATCAGGATCAGGATCAAGCTAAGTACAAACATCGCTGCCAGTAGCAAGGCAAACATAATATGCACCTCGCCAAATTGCTGCTCAATATTTGGGCGTACAAACAGGGCGTATTTTTTCCCTTCTGCTGTAAGCGGCAAGCCAATGCTATTTTTCAATGTATTCTCAAAAAATCCGGTCACAAACAAGCCGTGCTCTTCTTCTGTGATCCCTCTGTAGGTCTCACCCGCCAACACTTTTTGAACAATAGCAGGCTCTATCTGCTGATCGCGAAAAGGTGCTCCGAATTGGCTTACTGCGCCATTCTCATCCACGAGATGCAGCTGAAAATTCAAATTGGCGACATGGGTCATGTAGGAGGGCAGGTCGAGCGACGATTTATGTTCGTACAAATCGATCATCTGCTGTCCGATGCTCGTGATTTTTTGTTCATTATAAGCGCGCAGATTTCGTTGATAATACTCATTTGCCAACAAAAATCCAAGTGTGCCGCTGATCAGTACAATTGCGACGAAGGTAAGAACTACCCGGACGTAGAGAGATTTCACGTGCCTCGTACCTCCAGCTTGTAGCCTAAGCCGCGAACGGTAGAAATGACAAAGTCATTTGTTTTCTCCGTAAATTTCTCTCGCAGCCGCTTAATATGCACATCGATGGTACGACTATCGCTCTCGGTGTCGCCGCCCCACACGAGCTCCAACAGTTGATCCCGGGTAAAGATCCGATCAGGAAAACTGGCAAGCTGGGCAAGCAGTTCAAATTCCTTTAACGGTAAATGAATCAACTCATCTCTTACCTTCACGACATGGCTGATACGATCGATGACGGTATCGTTCATGACGATGATTTGTTTGTTGACCATCTGATAGCGACGCAGCAAGGCCTTGATGCGGTACAGCAATTCGGTAGGCTCAAATGGCTTGGTCAAATAATCATCCGTCCCCGCCAAAAAGCCTTTTTCTTTATCCCGCACCTCTCCCTTTGCCGTTAGCATGATGACAGGGAGGTCGTAAAATTCCCGTATCTCCCGGCACAGCTCCCAGCCGTTTTTGCCTGGCATCATCACATCCACAATGGCGAGCTGGACAGATTCCTGTTCCAATAGCTGCGAAGCCTCATTTCCATCCACACAAGCCAAGACGTGGTATCCCTCTTTTGCCAAGTAAAATCGCAATAGCTCACGTACATGTGGATCATCATCTGCAATCAGAATCGTCAGTTTCATCAAGCTGGCCCCCCTTGTTACTCCGCCCTCTGGTACTCCTGCTTCATTATTTTGAATGATACTCACTTGAATACCATTCTGCAAATCGTCACTGGTTTGCGCCTATCTACGTGGATCAATCGTAAAGAAGCAATATGAACAAGAGATGAACGAATCCTGCTGGCTCTTGAAGACTCTTACACATCTGATTAAATCTGCGGGAAGCATGCTCTTTTCCCGGAAAAACAGCCGTTTGCGCACACAAAAAAGCGGCAGACACCTAAGCCCGCCGCTCTTGTTACTCATCGATTACTTGCAAAACATCTCTGTAAACCACGCGGCCGAAGCCTCTACTTCCTTCACCGTCAGCTGATGACCATAAGAATCCCAATGCACAGTCACGTCAGCGCCTGCTTCTGTCAGTAGTCGGTTCAGCTCCTCTGTCTCTTGTGCAGTACAAATCGGATCATTCGTGCCCGCTCCGATGAACACCGGAATGGCTGACATATCAGGCAGAGCGATCCCGCGGCGTGGAACCATTGGGTGGTAAAGAATCGCCCCTTTTAGCGGATTCGGGTAATGGAACAGGAGACTACCTGCGATATTCGCCCCGTTCGAATAGCCGACTGCCACGATATTGTCTCGCTCGATCTGATACGTATCCGCGGCCTGATCCAAAAACTCATGCAGCTCCTGCGTGCGGTTGACCAAATCCTCTTCGTCAAAAACACCCTCTGCTAGGCGTCGGAAGAATCGCGGCATGCCATTTTCGAGAACATTCCCACGGACGCTCAGAACAGAAGCACCTGGATAAATGCGATTGGCCAGTGGCAAGAGGTCGTTTTCATCTCCACCTGTTCCATGTAGCAGCAACAGTGTTGGTGCTTCTGAGTCGGTTCCTTTTCGAAAAATGTGCTTCAAATTCATTATTTATCTTCCTCCAACACTCTGACTGTAATCGGCGGCAGGCCTTGCTCAATCTGGGCACGACGTGGCTCATACCACTCGGGGAGCATCAGTTTTTCACCCAATGTGTCAAATGGCTCATCTCGCTCAAAACCCGGAGGATCGGTCGCAATTTCAAACAAAATCTCGCCCGGCTCGCGGAAGTAGATGGCGTTGAAATATTGACGGTCAATAATATCTGTTGGATGGAGACCGGATTGAGCCGCGCGCTGCTGCCACATTTGGTGATCTTGATCATCTATGGCACGCCATGCGATATGGTGGATCGTACCTGCACCACCTGCGCCTCTTTCTATTGGCTCGGCATTTACGTCAATGATATTGCCCAAATCGCCGTTAGCCTGGAACCGGACAAGGCCGTTTTCTTCGCCAACTCTAGTCAGTCCCATCAGTCTCTCGAGAACATCCATGGTGTGGGCTGGAGCCATACTGTACAAGATCGCTCCGCCGAAGCCTTTGATTGCCTTGTCAGCTGGCACTCCACCAAAGGACCATTTGCTCGCTGGACCGCCTTCGCGTTCCACGATCTCCAGCTGTAAGCCGTCTCTGTCTGTAAATTGCAGATACGTTTCATTAAAACGCTCCACGCGGCGGTACTCGATTCCGAATTTTTTCAGTCGATCCTCCCAGAAGGAAAACGCCCCCACTGGAATCAAGAAAGTGGTATAGCCCACCTGCCCACCGCCCACGCGTCCACGGCGACCAGATTCCCATGGGAAAAAGGTGATCGCGGTACCTGGACTGCCGACCTCATTCCCGAAGTACAGGTGATACACATCTGGCGCATCGAAGTTGATCGTTTTTTTCACCATGCGCAATCCGAGAAACCCTGCATAAAAATCAACGTTATTTTGGGCGCTTGTAACAAAAGCCGTGATATGGTGAATTCCTGCTGTTTGCTGTGTCATTTTGAATAGCCTCCTCTAATTATTATTTACTTGCTTGGAATGTGTTGTAGCTCACGAACTCTCCAACGGGCTTGCGGTACCCTCTGACACGCTGGCTGGATGTATCTTCTTTTCCAATCGTGATCATCAGAGCTGGCACAAAGCTGTCCGGAACCTTTGCTATCTCTTGGACAGCTACTGGATCGAATCCGATCATCGGGCACGTATCCCAGCCTTTATCCTTTGCAGCGAGCATGAACAGCATTGCGGACAAATTAGCATTGCGGAGCGCTTCATCACGCTTGAATTGCTCTCCTCCACCCTCGTACATTGCTCTGACAGAAGAATTGTTGTGGTCGTACTCGCGTTGATCCATGATTCCTAATTGAAGAAGACCTTCATTAATGCGCTCTACGCTTTGGTACGCTTCCTTGTCTCCAAATACAAGCACAACTGCCGAAGCTGTTTTCACCTTATATTGTCTATATGCCGCTTCATATACACGCTCCTTTGCTTCTGGATCGGTGACAACTACATAATGGGCATGCTGCAAATTGAATGCAGATGGGGCGAATTTGACCAGCGACATGATTTCATCGATCTCAGCAGGGGTTATCGTTACGTCCATGAGAAACTTGTTTGCGGATCTTCTGTTTTTTACAAGGGTAGTGAATTCACTCATGGGACTTCCTCCTCGATTTTTTCTATCTCAATCATTTTTGAATATCTTAAATTAAAGATAATTGCGTTTAAAAATGTTCCTGCCTGGGGAAGTAGGATGACGATGTTACAAAAATGAATATCTTGAATTTAAGATAATTATAGGACTAAAATTCTCCCTTGTCAACAGCCTAAGGCCAGAAGAATGAAATCTCTTCCAGCCCAAGGCTCTTGTCAGTTGGTGTACCAGTAAAGAGCATACTCGGTCATAACAGAAGGATACCCCATTTGGCGCAGCATCGCCGTTATGTTTCCACGATGATACGTTCCGTGATTGACCACTTGCATGATGATTTCTGCCAAGCTCGTATCGCGTACTCTCGTGTACGGATTATCGAGGACAATGCGCCGCTCCAAATCTTCTTCTTGGCTGAGAAAAGCTCTGAATTGCTCGACCATCTCGGCATACAACTGCTCTACTTCCTCCAAGCTTTTTCCCGTAATTTTCTTCTCTTGCTGCCATGTCTCATCCATGGCAGCTTGCATATCCATCCCCTGCAATATGAGAAGCCAGCTTTGGTCCACCATATAAATATGCTCCAACACTTTTGCCACTGTCGGGAAAACGCTTTGGACCTCCTGCTCGTAAACACCTTCCGGAAGTTCCTTCAAGCGATTGATTAACGTTTGATTCGCCCACGCGTGAAAGTCGTACATGTTTTTGGCATAGTGTGTCATGATAAAGCCCCCTCTTTGGTTCGTCGATAGCTCTATCATAGAAAAGCTTCCCTGACAAATACGGTCAGTGATGCTTCCTGCTCCAGCCAAAATCTCATTTTTTCTAATGAAAACAGTTGCTCCATGTGGTGAACTCCTGGAGGAAACGCCTCTTCATACAGCGATTTTGCTACGGCAGCCGCCACCATAGCGGTCATGTTGGACTGATCGCGCCCGTACAGCAGACACTCTACTGTCGCCTCGTTCGTTCCCCGTTTTCCCTGTGCTTCTACCTTGATGGCAAACCGATCATCCCCCATTTTCCAACGCCCAAACGCTTCAATCGTAGCTTCCCGTACTTTTGGTTGATGGAGTAATCGGCAAATTCCAATACTCCGAAGGGCCGCCACCACTCTCGTCATCCCATCCAGATCAAAACAAAGTCGGGTAGATACTGTAGGGACATCCAAGGTGCGTGCCAATGACTGTTGATCGGAAAACGGAAATCGATACGCGCGCTTTTTCCCCAGCTCCGGTCCAAAATCAACAAGCTTGCCGTCTGTCATGCTCTCTACGGTTACACGCTGATGCTTGTTCATCACCTCGTAGCTCGTGCACAAGTTATCGACAGTCCATTCAATCGCGGCCTTCCCATGCCGATCACCGAGCCCAAGCATAATGAATATGTCCAGCTCATTCACCTGATCCAGCAAGCAATGAGCTTCCCCTGCGAGCAGGTTGGTCAGCCCTGGCGCCAGTCCTACACTGAGCACGGCGGTTCCCATGTTCTTCGTTTCAGTTTGGCTCCCCCATTGTTCGATTTGCGTCAAAAAATGGCCATTCGCCGAAATATCGAGATAATGCGTTCCATTCCGCACACACCCTTCCACAAAAACCGTATCCCGCTGATCCAGACACATGACCACCAGCTTTACTTTTTCCAGCATGCTTTCGTCTAACGGCTTGTGAATATCGAGTTGCAACGGCAGCACCTTCCCATTTGCTTCTCGGCAAAATGCTTCAGCCTTCTCCAAGCTGCGTCCGGCTGCATACACCCGTCCCGGATATGCTTCACCCAAATTCTTGCATATGGTTGCCCCTACATGACCGTACCCTCCGACTACCACAATTCGATCCTTGCTCATGCCTTCTCCACCTCTGCGCCTCTCTTTTTCTGCCGCTCCAGACGTCCCGCATACCACCAGACAAACAAACCGATTAGGCAAATCAGTCCCCCTGCTTCAAAAACCGCACGATACGCATCGATCGTCGGCTGCACAGCTTGACTCGACTCACCGTTCATCATACCCAGTCCCAACGCTGCGCCGACCACCATCCCTGCATTGCGTGTCAAGGCGATCATGCCTCCGATCGCGCCCGCATGCTCCAACGGGACGTGGCGCATGATGTAGCTGTTGTTGGGCGAAGCAATCAGCCCCATACCTGCCCCTATTAAAGCCAGTACCGCAATGATTTCCACCGTGGATAATGCCTCTAGCCAGATCGCTAAGACGGTCACCCCTACCCCCATCGCACCGAGACCTGCAAAAATGAGTGGGCGTGCACGATAGCGGTCTGAAGCCCAGCCACTAAAAGGCCCCGTCAACGCCAGCAGCAATGGGTAAGCAGTCATCATATACCCTGCTGTCAAAGGGGATTCATGCGCTTGATTAAGCAGGTAGAACGGCAGGACAACCAGTACGAGATTAGCGAGCACAAACGAAGTGAAGCTAATGAACAGTCCACTGGACACAGCCGATAGGCGAAAGACCGCCACGGGCAAAAACGGCACTGACTGTCTCCGCTCCCACCAGACAAACGCCCATACCAAGACGAGTACACCCCCAAAAAGAATGAGCATCCCTTGTGAAGCCCAGCCCCACCCGTTTCCATTGGAGATCGCGATAATGATTAAGCTGACCAGCAGCATAAACAGACCTGCCCCAACGAGATCAAGTGAACTGACCTTCTTCGTCTGCTCATGAGAAGGAATGTAACGAAAAGCCAGCCCCGTAGCCAAGATGGCGACAGGAACATGAATCAGAAACAACCACTCCCAGCTCAACCACGACGCGATCATCCCACCTGCAATCGGCCCGGTCATGCCGCCAAGCGCAACAGCTGTACTCATGATCCCCATTGCCCTTCCCCGCATTTCTTTTGGGAGCAAAATCGCAATGAGCGCGATATTGGTAGCCTGGAACATAGCCGCTCCGATGGCTTGCACGATTCGAAGCGCCAACAGCATCGTGATCGTCGTCGAGAATGCTACCAAGACAGAACTTACCGTGAACAGCAGGAAACCGTAATTGTGCAGCACACGATGCCCGTATCGATCTCCCAGCTTGCCCATGAAAGGAAGAAGAGACGCGATGACAAGCAAATAACCCGTTGTAATCCATTGTGCGATCGCCAGCTCCGTCTGGAAAATGTATGTGAACTGAGGGAGCGAGACATTGACAATCCCCGCTGTAAAATGAGACAAGAATGCACCCAGACAAATCGCGATCATCATGAAAAAGCGCTGCCGCTGGCTCATATGGTCTTTCCAACTCCTCGCGTATCTTGTAAATTTAGACTAAGAATTATTCTCAATTATAGAG
The DNA here is from genome assembly GCF_000282075.1 of Brevibacillus sp. BC25. Taxonomy (NCBI): domain Bacteria; kingdom Bacillati; phylum Bacillota; class Bacilli; order Caryophanales; family Paenibacillaceae; genus Brevibacillus; species Brevibacillus sp. BC25. Next base: position 3,996 of record NZ_AKIX01000066.1, on the reverse strand, counting down.
AGTACCAAGGAGAGCACCATCCCACAAAGCTGGGATTTTCCTTTTGCCAATAGACGTACAGGAGAAATGCAGATGAGCACAAATCGGGAAGCGAGCAAACGAAAAGTGATGGCACTGGCTGAACGCTTTTCTCACTCTTCACAAGACTATCGGACAGCGCTCTTGCCGCTATTGCGAGAGTTCGTCCCTTTTGACGGAGCCTGCTGTACCGCTGTTGATCCGCAAACACTTTTGTCCACCGGAGCCATTACGGAAGACGGGGTGGAAGCCATTCATCATGGCATATTTGAGTATGAATACTTGCGCGAGGACTTTAACCGGTATGATGCTCTGTGCAAAGCGGCTGAGCCTGTTGCTACGCTGAGCCAAGCGACCGGGGGCCAGCTTGAACGCAGTGACCGCTATCGCAATGTTCTGCTCCCCGCCGGTTTTCATGATGAAATGCGTGCTGCCCTCAAGTACGACGGTGCATGCTGGGGCTATTTAACGTTGTTTCGTTCGCAGGGGCGTCCCTTTTTTTCTGAGCAAGAACGTGAATGTATTTTGGCTTTGGCGCCGCTGATTGCTTATCAGTTGCGAAAGACGAGTCTGTCCTTACCCGCTGAGGAGAATACGTGGATGGAAGAAGAGATGGGGATATTGATGCTGTCGGATCAGTTCACCTTGCTCGCTGCCAATCCTACAGCGGAAAAATGGTTGACCCTGCTTCGCCAATGGGAATCGATTGATCGCGATACCTTGCCCCGACCAGTGCGAGCGGTCTGTTCGCGGGCACTCTCTCAGCTAGCAGAATCAGGCCACACGACATCCTTGGCAAAAGTCTGCATTCGCATGCCAGATGGCCCTTACATGACGATTCAGGCAAGCCCCATGAACAGCCAAAGCAGCACGGCCCACTTGGCTGTCTTGTTCGGTCCCGCAAAACCTGCTGACATGCTGCCGCTCATCGCCGAGGCATACGGATTGTCTGTACGGGAAAAGCAAATACTCGACCAGATTGTCCGCGGCGCTTCCACGAAGGAGCTCGCACGCACACTGCACATCTCCGCTTATACGGTTCAGGATCATTTGAAGTCCATCTTCGTAAAAACCGGAGTATCCAGCAGACGAGAGCTGATCTGGCAATTGTTCACCCGATTTGGCGTACAGGCGAACTAGTGAAAACCTGGCCAAAAAAGCCCCATTCTTACAGCACACGCTGCCAGAAAGGGGCTTTTCGCTACTGATGACAATCCCTGTAATGAACAGAATCTACTTCCTGCTGAGCCAATGCCCGTCCATACAGCATAAGCTGTTCCGACCGGGAGCGTCTGAACAGCGGTCGAGAGCAAATACAAGCTACTACTTGCAACCATTTATGTAGATGCTGTCAAATCGAGATGAAAAATCAGCTCCTCGCCATACTCGCCCGCATATCTCCCTCCTTGATCGACTAGCCCCGCCTTTTTATACAGATGGATCGCCGGCGTATTCGTATGATGAACCGTCAACACGATTTCATCTCGCTCCGGGTAATGCTCTCTCGCGATGTCAGCCAAGCCCTGGAATACTCGCAAGGCGTAACCCTTCTTTTGATAGCGGGAATCGATTGAAAATGATTTGAAAATAATCGCCTGGTCATTTGGTGTGTAGGGATTGCCTGTGTTTGGTGTAAATAAGGCAAAACAACCGATCAGATGGCCTTGGTCAAAAACTACATAGGGCTTATAACCAGGATTGTTTTGAGATGATTCGATCACATCGACTGGCATAGACGTGTAGATCGCTTGTTCTTGCGGCAATTCGTAAGCCATGATCGAAGGGTAGTCGCTTTTTTCGTACGGTCTGATAATGAACATATCGGTTCCTTTCTCTTCTTTCACGGCAGCCCGCTGAAATTGATTCATTTACTCGGCTTTTGATTTCTGCTCTCCTAGTTTTTGATTCAGCTTTTCGAACGCCAACCCCAGCTCTTCCTTCGGGATCATCGCATACCGATCGCCAATACTTACCTCATAGGAGCTAGAAGATTCGTCGTCCTGTCTGACATAATGCGTGAAGCCAATCCCTGTCTCTTCACTGAGTGAGACCATGATACGCTCGAGCTCTTCTTTCGGCAAATCTGCGTGCACATGAAACATGTTGGATACAGGCACGGCCGGTCTCGTAGATATCCCCTGGCATTGGTTGTAGAGTGCCGCCAGCTCTTTTGCATCCTCGAAATATTGACTGAATTTATGTTTTCTCTGCTCAAAATGGTATTCTGCCGTAACAATATACGGGTACAAACTAATCAGGTCCCCGCCATGGCGTCTTTTCCATACCTTCGATTGCTTCGTGAAGTCTTCATCCCCAGCCAGGATCGCTCCGGCAATTCCACCTATTCCTTTGTAAAAGGAAACGTACACGCTATCGAACAATGCGCATACCTCATCGGCTGACTTCTGGTAATACGGCAGGATTTCCAAAAGCCGGGCACCATCTAGATGCAGCCGAATTCCTTTTTCCCGACAATAACGGGAGATCGCCTCCAAATCCTCATACGCAGGCAGCTGTCCGCCAATCTCACGCTGTGGCAATTCCAGCAACAGGCACGCGATATCATCGTCCATGCCGAGAACATCGTCCAGTCCAATCACGCTGTCTTTATCCGCCAGCAAGACAGCCTCGATCTGATGCAGCTCCTTGAGCCCATCCTCCTCGTGAATCTCCAAGTGACAGAGCGGATGATAAGCGACCTTTTTGATTCCCTTCTCATCGGACCAGATGCGTAACGCGATTTGTTGGGCCATCGTACCGCTGGGAAAAAATACGGCAGACTCTTTGCCCAAATATTCGGCCATCTTGTGCTGAAAATTCTCGATGAGTTCGCCTGACCCGTACATATCACCCTCCACATTCCCATCCACCCTGGACAGGACCTGCTGCAATTGATGGAGGTCTCTCTTGCTGTGGCCGGCGATTTGATAAGTGGTCTTTTTAAATACTTCTCGCAAGGTTTTCGTATCGTTCATCTTGGCAGGGCTCCTTTTCCTTTCTCATCTTCAATCGCTTGATAGGCAGTGGTCCAGAAATCAAGGAAAGCACCAGGTGGTTGTGGTGAATCCATCAGACGCTGGGTCAAGAGAATGCCAATCATTTCTTCCTGCGGATCTGTGTAGGCTGACGTTCCGAAACCACCGTCCCAGCCAAATCGCCCAGGCACCGTCCACAGATCATAACGCCTTATGTTTACGGCCATTCCGAAGCCCCAGCTGCTATGTCCACCGAAGAAAACGTGGAAATCAGCCTTCTGTTGTGCTGTCAGATGATCCATTGTCATCAGCTCTACGGATGGACGGGACAAAATGCGCTCGCGTCCGTAACGTCCCTTGCCCAGCATCATCTGGCAAAACGCCAAATAGTCGTCCACGGTTGAGACAAGCCCTCCCCCACCTGACTGGAAAACCGGCGGCTTGCTCCACTGACCCGTTCTCGGATCATCGTAAACCTTCAGCCATCCATTAGTGGAATCACGCATGTAGCTCGGTGGCAGCCTATCCAGCTTCTCCGCCGGAACATGAAATCCGGTATCCTTCATGCCGAGCGGCTCAAAAATACGTTCCTGTAGAAATGCTTCCAACGATTGTCCGGTTATGCGTGAAATAAGTACACCCAAGACATCCGATCCTATATGATACGCCCATGATTCTCCCGGCTGGTGGATCAGTGGCAAGCTCTCGAATTGCTTCATCCATTCATCTGGTGATTTTGTAGGGAGGTCCGGTCCAGGGACGAATCCCTTTTCAACCATGGCGCGCTGAATGGGGTACATATCCGGGGGAGCCATGATGTACCCGAACCCAAGCTGAAAGGTAAGCAAATCGCGCAGCGTAATTGGGCGCTTGGCTGGTACCGTGTCATCCAACGTACTATCGATTCTACGCAACACCTGGCGCTGACTCAGTTCCGGCAGCCATCGATCTACACTCTCATCCAGCCGTACCCGACATTCCTCCACCAAAATCATGGCGGCTA